>JANNYV010000593.1:0-2601 GCA_031410275.1 Bacteroidota bacterium | reverse complement strand
GCGGCCGAGACGAGTTCAGCCGCCAGCCACAACAGCGCGGCACCGAGCCCGAAGGCGATGGCCAGGGCCGGCCAACCGTGGGCGGAAACGAAGGTCAGGAAGGGCGTGGATCGTATTTTCCGCAGAATGATTCATAGTGATATAAATCAATCCGAGTGCAGAGCAATATAAAATAAATGGTATGTTGTATACAATACCCTTGTTGCCTGCCAATTGGAGCATGGTTTTCCAGTTGGGTATTTTTTTCAGTAAGGATAATGTTTCGAATGACATGTGGGGTGTTATTAGTTGGTGGTTGAGAGTTGAGAGTTGTAAGTTGAGAGTTGTAAGTTGAGAGTTGGGAGTTCATTGTCGATTTCTGCATTCTCTTTCTACCAACTACTTTCTACTAACTACTTTCTCCGCTACTCTCAGTTTGGCGCTTCGTGATCGAGGATTTTGTTTTTGTTCGTCTTGGCTTGGTAATATGGGTTTTTTAGTAATGATTTGAAGTTGCTTTTCTTTTGCATGATTCATAAAACTAAATTCATCTTCTTCGAATGTCTCCTGCTTTATCCATTGCTTTACAATTCTGTCTTCGAGCGAATGAAAGGTAATGACAACCAATCGTCCTTTTTCTTCCAGGCAATTGGTAATGCCTGATAAAAATTCCTTCAATGCGTTCATCTCGTCATTCACTTCAATCCGTAATGCTTGAAACACCTGCGCCAAATACTTGTTTTGATTTCCGTACATCAGTCCATCGATAGCTTGTTTAAACTCGTTGATGGTACTGAGTTTCATTCGTCCTCTTGTCTCAACAATTTTCTTTGCTAAGGTCTTCGCATTCGTTACTTCCCCATATTGTTCAAAGAGCTCTTGTAATTTTTTTTCTGCATACGTATTCAAAATCTGTCTAGCTGTCAAAGGGCTCCTGTTATCCATACGCATATCAAGTTGCGCTTCATAACGGATAGAGAAACCTCGTTCAGCGGTATCGAACTGGTACGAACTCACACCGAGATCTGCAAGCACACCATTCAATTTCAATTTGTACAAGCGAACAAAACGGCTTGCATACCGAAAATTCTCTTGTACAAAAATCACCCGCTGATCATCCGGTACATTTCGTTTTGCATCTTCATCCTGATCAAACACAATGAGTTTCCCCTTGGGCCCTAATCGTTTCAAAATCTCGCTGCTATGCCCGCCTCCACCGAAGGTTGCATCCAAATAAGTTCCATCCGGACTGATATTCAGATGTTCGATACATTCATGTAAAAGAACTGCTTGGTGGTAAAATGTGTCGGTACTCATTTATTGTCCGTCTGAGGGATTCATAAAATCGTGACCAAGTACTTCGCCTCCAAGGCTATTTAATTCATCTGACTCAACAGAAATTTCCTTGCGGTACATGTCTGCATCCCATAACTCCATTTTATTTATCTGTGCATTAAAAATGATATCCTTTGTAATATTCGCATAGGCGAGCATTGTCTTTGGAAGAAGCAAACGCCCTGCAGCATCCGGTTCTAAAAAAGTCGCTCCATTTAAAAACACCCGTTTAAATTTTCTTGCCTTCTCATTAAAATCATTCAGCTTATTCACAATGGTTTCAATTTTTTCCCATTGTTTTTCGGTATACAAAGTGAGGCATTTATCAAAACCTCTGCTTAGGACAAAACGATTCCCATCAGTTTCCTTGAACTGTTTTTTTAAACCTGCAGGAATCATAAATCTTCCTTTGGGGTCTAAAGTCACTTCAAATTCTCCTAAGATGTTTGCCATTGAGCGGGTGTAATTTTACTGCGACACAAAATAACACAATTTCCCACTAAATTTCACAACTTTTTTGCATTCTTATTTATCCACATAATTTGATGCATGTATTATTGACTTCTGAAGGCAAAACTTCAATTCAACTACATTTTATAAAATCTGCCCCTGCATCAAATGTGGAAAGGTCTATTTTATATGTTAGTTGATACTGTATAACCCTTCAAAGCTATAACAAATCATGTGTATAACAGAATATTCAGACAAAAAATATGTCAATAATCTTGATTTTTAAATACCATTTATTACATAAAAAATTGACTCCCGGAATCAAGACCGACATACATTCAAAGAAAAAAACCACCGACTGAGGGTGGTTAATTCTTAACATTGAAGAAAATAATTTATAAAGTTGAAATGATAATCACCAAAACCCATAATAAAAGAAAAGAGAAATCGATCAACCAAGAAAAACTCCCCCAACATCTAACATCTGACATCCAACATCTGACATTTACAAGTTCCCTCTCGCATCTTGTTCTAATTCCAACGCTTCGAACAAGGCTTTAAAATTTCCTTTACCAAAACTCTGAGCACCTTTGCGTTGTATAATTTCGAAAAACATCGTTGGTCGGTCTTCCACAGGCTTTGTAAATATTTGAAGTAGATAACCTTCGTCATCCCTGTCAACTAATATGCCGAGTTTTTTCAAGGGCTCTAAATCTTCATCAATATGCCCCACCCTGTCTAATAAATCATCGTAATAGGTTGTCGGGATATTTAAAAATTCTACCCCACGGCTTTGCAACTTCGTGACGGTATCAATAATATTATCCGTTGCGATGG
>JANNYV010000592.1:0-2252 GCA_031410275.1 Bacteroidota bacterium | reverse complement strand
CTTCATGTTTTTATCGGTGGTGGTTTCAAGATAATCTATTAACTGATATCTTTTATGAAGATGAAAAAATTGGAAAAATTTGGGAAAAATTCACAGAAGACCGATTGATTTGGTTAATGAATTTCGATGAAAACCATAGATTTCCATTCTTTTTAAATAGCCAAGTGTGGATGTTAATTGATATACTAACCCGTGGAAAAGCTGCATTATGATAACTACGATTGAAAGTATTAGAGATAGATTTGATACGATTTTTAATAACTCTATCCAAATAAAAAGGGAAGATGATTTTCGGGCTGTTTTAGAAGATGAGTTAGATAATATTACAGAATTTATTGAAAATCAGAGCCGTAACATTTCTGATGACTTTACTGATAAAAGTGAAATAATACGACTTATAAAAACTTTTAACCAAACAATTGAAAATATAAAACGGGCTATTAGCGAGTCATATAATGGTCGCCCTGATAAAGGATACACAATATTTGAAACTACTCTTAATGAATTGCGTCATCGTGTAATATTACCAAAAAAAGAATTTCAACGATTTTCTTTCTATCGCCTAAGAATAAACTCAACTATAACTCAAAGAAGAGAGATTTTTCACATTCCTTTTTCTAAGCGTACATTAGTTGCCCCGCAACGATACAGTATTGCGGGTTTTCCTTCGCTATATCTTGCTAATTCTGTTTATACCGCTTGGGAAGAACTCCACCGACCAGCCTTAGAAACTCTGAGTTTCGCCAAGTTTACATCATATACCTCCTTATATTTTATCAACTTATCTCGACAAGATTTTAAGGATAGGATTGATATTGCAACAGATTTATTATCGTTTTTTCAAGAACTGGTTTTGTATCCTATTTTGATGGCTTGTTCCATTAAAGTTGCTAATCCAGACCACCCATTCAAACCAGAATATATTTTTCCGCAGTTTGTGCTGAGATGGTGCAAAAGTGAGGATGAATATGATGGTGTAATGTACGATTCTACCCGCATTCATCCAAAATCACAAGGTACATTTCATAATTTTGTCATACCAGTAGCTGATTATCAGCGAAATACAGATTTTTGCCCAGACCTTACTGCAAAACTGAAACTGACTATTCCATTCCCAATAGACAGTATTGATATGAGTAAACCTGTTGACAATCAGATAATTGCAGATGTTTTAGAAATATTCTCAAAAGAGCTTCATGGTATTATTCCTTTCAATGACAGCATTTTCGCTCGTGTAGAAACTCATCTGCAAAACCAAGAATTGAGGACTTTATGATGGTTAAAAATACTTTTCTGTATTCCAACGTTTTACTACTGTTTAGCGTCTTTATAAAAACGAAATAAAACCATGAAACTCACAACCATAATAATCTCTCTCCTTTTGATAGCCTGTACATCAAAACAAGACATTTCACCCGTAGAAATCGTTGGTAAATGGGCTCCAACCTATATGCTTCAAAATAAAAATGCGGATGGTTCTTGGGGAGAATGGGTGACCATTAATACTTTGATTGCTTTACCTGTAATTGAATTCACAAACGATGGACGATATTTGACCGATGGAAAACCTGGGGCTAATTGTTGTTATGCTGGCAATAAATACAGCATTTCTGGAAATACAATAGATTTTACGGAACGATTAGGTTGTCCGAATGTTGATTGTATCCCTTATGCTGGATGGATTATTTATTCGTTGAAAGATGATACGTTGATTCTTGAAATAAATAATACACGAAGCAAGTACACAAAAACTAAGTAGCAAAATTCCAATACACATAATTATATCAAGTATAAACATTAACAATAAAAGATTTTGATGATACTGTAAATTTGTTTCAATAATTTTGTTGTGAAATAAAAACAATCTATGAATCGTCAGGAACAAATCAGTAAATTACAAGCCACTAAGGAGTTTGATGTATGTATAATTGGAGCGGGTGCAACGGGTGCGGGCATTGCCCTTGATGCGGCTTTGAGAGGTTTGAAAGTAGTGCTAATTGATAAAAGTGATTTTGCGGGGCAGACCTCCTCAAAGTCCACCAAACTGATTCACGGGGGCGTTCGATATTTGGAACAAGCCGTAAAAAAATTAGATTGGGAACAATACAAAATGGTTCGTAAATCATTACGTGAGCGTGAGACTTTGCTCAAAAATGCCCCTCATTTATCCCGTCCTTTGGCGTTGATTACGCCTTGTTTTAACATTTTTGAAGGTATTTATTACACCATTGGCATGAAAATGTACGAGTGGA
>JANNYV010000591.1:0-23444 GCA_031410275.1 Bacteroidota bacterium | reverse complement strand
CATATAAAAAATGGTAAACTTGGTGATCTTGCGCCAACAATTTTACATTTTATGGATATTGATATTCCGAAGGAAATGACAGGAGAGGTGTTGGTGTGAAAAGCAAGTTACGAGTTATAAAATTAAACAAGGACCCTCTAGGTGCCACCATCAACTAACTCCTTCTCCTCTACTTCTTTTTTTAATAGTTTTCTCCTATATTTGTTCACGAATTCAGAAAGAACCCATACCTATTGTATTCATTTCGACATAGAATTGCTATCTTATTTTTAAGCCTCCTTGCTGCTATACAGCTGATGCCTGCTGTTGTCAATTATGCAATCAAATTTCATCAATCATATGTCCAATCAGAAATTCAACAGCAACAGAATTTATACAAAATAGAAATTTCTAAACAAACATGGGCACGAGTAAAAAGAATAAGTGCTGATGAAATAGAACTCAATGGGAAATTATTTGATATTCAATCAATCCATATTTCAACAGGTAAAGTAATCATAACAGGATGTTTTGATAAGACCGAAGATAAATTAATAGCGGTTTCAAAAGGCTTCGAAAAGAAAGAACAAAACATAGAAAAGCAGGTTTCATTTTTCAATATCCTTTTTTGCGAAGAACAAATTGATTATAATTTTTTCAACTCATCTTTAAAAGGAGAATTTATTATTTGTCATTCAAACCACATATCAACGTCCTTTCTTCAGGAAGATTCTCCACCTCCCAAAGCATAATAGCATTTCATATTTCTGTCTAGTTACAGGAATAAATTCAATAATAATTTTTATTGATTGAATAAGCCTTTGTGCATATTCAACTCCTTTTTATTTATTCAAAAAAACAGTACCCGCCATTCGGTCTATCACTTAATATGAAAAATATGAAAAAACTATTCTTACTATCCCTTTGCGGTCTTGGCATCATGAGCAATGTACATGCACAAACGCAGGAACAAAAAGATTCAATTAAAAATGTAGACCTGAACACGATAGTGATTTCAGGCAACAAATTTGCCGAAAAGAAAAAAAATGTCGTTCAAAAAATTGATGTCGTTACCCAAAAGCAAATGATACAAATGAATGCACAAAGTATGGCAGATGTATTGACTAATACCGGTCAGGTATTTGTGCAGAAAAGTCAACAAGGTGGTGGAAGTCCCGTTATTCGTGGGTTCGAAGCTAGCCGTATTCAACTAAGTATCGACGGCATTCGTCATAACAATGCCATTTTCAGAGCCGGACATTTACAAAATATTATTACTATCGATAATAACGCATTAGAACGTGTAGAAATATTGAGCGGCCCTGCATCAACGATTCATGGTGCCGATGCATTAGGTGGTGTGATACTCATGAAAACCATAGACCCTAAATTTAATAAATCTCAAAAAGTAGATTTGACAGGAGCTCAAGCGCTTGTTCGGTATTCATCAGCGAATCAGGAAAAAACGGCGAATGTGGGTATTCATTTCGGGAATAATAAAGTGGCTTCATTTACCAATATCACCTATTCAAAATTCGAAGATTTAGTACAAGGGAAAAATGGTGTAGACTCAATTAAAAATCTTTGGAAGAAGAATTTTATCATCGAACAAATCAATGGTGTAGATAGTATGGTTGCCAATCCGGATCCTTACAAACAAGTATCAACCGGTTATGATCAGATAGATATTCTGGAAAAAATA
The DNA here is from genome assembly GCA_031410275.1 of Bacteroidota bacterium. Taxonomy (GTDB): domain Bacteria; phylum Bacteroidota; class Bacteroidia; order Chitinophagales; family Chitinophagaceae; genus OLB11. Next base: position 21,763 of record JANNYV010000591.1, on the reverse strand, counting down.
AGTATTGCACAAAGCAATAACATAAAACATGGTATTAATATTCAGGTTTCTAATTCATCGGATGTTCCCCGTTACGACCGGCTTACCGAAACAAGTAATGGCGTTGCAAAAAATGCAGAATGGTATTATGGGCCGCAATTCAGAACTTTAGCAGCCTATACATTTGATGCGGTGAAAATGAAAGGGTTCTTCAATGATTTAACTGCAAATCTTAGTCATCAACATTGGACTGAAAGCAGAAATAACAGAGGGTATAAAAAGCCAGCTATTTCGCAACGAACAGAAAAAATAAATGTTGTTGGTTACAATGTGGCCTTGCGACATAATGATGATATGAATGAATTGACTATCGGTACCGATGGGCAATTTAATATGCTAAAATCAGAAGCGCATAAAACAGATATCGCAACAGGTGTTCAAACAAAAATTGATACCCGTTTCCCTGATGGTGATAACAATATGAATTTGTTCGGCTTGTTTTTTCAACATACATTAAAATTAGATGATGATAAAGTGGTGATCAATGATGGTGTACGGTTTAATTATACAACACTTCATTCTACTTTAGTTGATACTGCTATTCAATTTAATATTCCTGTGACAGATTTGAAACAAGCAAACAAGGCGTTGACAGGCAATTTAGGTGTGGCTTTTATGCCTACAGATGAATTGCGTTTAACAGCCAATTTATCTAGTGGTTTCCGTTCGCCAAATTTTGATGATATGACTAAAGTATTTGAATCGACCAATGGTATGCTCATTGTTCCAAACAAAGATTTGAAACCTGAATATTCTCAAAATGCAGAAGTTGGAGTGGGTTATAATAACGGTTCATTTGAATTAAACGGATATGGTTTTTATACCTTGTTTAATAATGCCATGGTGGTGGATGAATTTACCTACGAAGGACAAGATTCAATTATGTACAACGGCAGTATGTCAAAGGTATATGCCAGCCAAAATAAAGCACATGCCTATTTATATGGTGGCGGATTAGATGCAACTTACAGACCCTTATTACATTTCTCACTATACGGTTCGGTAAATTATACCTATGGCCGTTTTAACCAAGGCGATTCATTATCATTTCCCTTAGATCATATACCACCGGTAACAGGTCGTTTCGGAATGAAATATGCAAACAGTTGCTGGTACACCGAATTGTACAGCATTTTCAATGGTAAAAAACGCTTAACAGATTTTAATCTTGGGGGTGAAGATAATTTACCATACGCCTCACCAAACGGCTCTCCTAGTTGGTACACGGTCAATTTTAGAGCTGGTGTTACAGTGGCTAAATATGTTCAGGTGCAAGCCGGTATCGAAAATATGTTAGACAGAAACTATCGCTACTTTGCTTCAGGCATGAGTGCACCGGGCAGAAATTTTGTATTAGCTGTTCGTTTCAACTATTAGTGGATTTTTATTTTTTGTTATTTTTACCAAAGCACCTTACTGAAAAGTAGGGTGCTTTTGTTTGTACTAGTTTATACAAATTGGATTTCAAAAATAGGAATGTGAGCCACAAAAGACGCTAGTATCATGTCAAGTTTAAATGGCCATTGGGTATTTCCGGTTCGAAGTATCAGGGCGTGCCCTCCCAAAGCCTCGGGCCGGGCTATCCACTGCAATCTTTTTTGCTTAACGCTGGCAGGGTTAAATGTGCTTGCAGTTATAACCCTGCCAGCGTTGCAAAAAAGGATTTTCGTTACTATCCCTCACGCAAACGACGTTTTCATTTGCACACCTTTATATAAAATCGTACTTTCACGCCCTCATTGATTAGACAAATAATGACGGAACAATATTTTAAAAAATTTCGGGATAATATCGTTGGCATCAATCAAACTTTCCCGACACCTTTTGGTGAAAAGAAAATGATTTATGCCGATTGGATTGCGAGCGGACGCTTGTATGCACCAATTGAAAAAATGATGCAGGAAAAAATTGCACCCTTCTGTGCAAACACACATACCGAGACCTCTATCACAGGTACGCTCATGACCCGAACCTATCACGAATCGAAACGATATATCAAGAGGGAAGTGAATGCAAATGATGATGATGCATTAATTTTTTCCGGTTCGGGGATGACGGATTCTATCAATAAATTGCAACGTATACTCGGATTGCGAATTCCCGAAAACGCAAGTCAATATGTAACCGCATTTGAGCGCGTAGAAGAAGCGCAACGTCCAATTATTTTTATTACACATATCGAACATCATTCAAATCATACGTCATGGTTAGAGACCTTGGCCGATGTCGAAATTATTGATCCTGATGTCGATGGCAATGTGGATGTCAATCATTTTCAGGAATTATTAAATCAATATAAAAACAGACCGTTGAAAATTGCTTCGGTCAGTGCGTGCTCAAATGTGACCGGCATTTTTACACCGTATTATACCATCGCGGAAATGATACATCAGGAAGGTGGTTATTGCTTTGTCGATTTTGCATGTTCAGGTCCTTATGTGAATATTGATATGCATCCGAAAAATGAAGCGCAACAATTGGATGCGATTTTTATTTCACCACACAAATTTTTAGGCGGGCCCGGCACACCGGGTGTGATGGTAATGAATAAAAAATTGTATAAAAATGCAATCCCTGATCATGCAGGTGGTGGTACTGTAAAATTTACCACACCCTGGCGATATCATGAATATATCGATAATGTTGAAGACCGTGAAGACGGAGGTACACCGCCCTTTTTACAGGGAATTAAAGCGGCGCTTTGTTTTAAATTGAAAAAAGAAATGGGTGTCGAAAATATCATGAAGCGTGAGGAAGAAATTATTGGTAAGGTATTTGATCGCTTGACAAAAATTGAAAACCTTCATATTCTTGCGGAGAAATTGACGCATCGTGTTGGTGCTATTTCATTTTATATAGATGAGTTGCATTTCAATTTGGGTGTAAAATTGCTGAATGACTATTTCGGTATTCAGGTTCGCGGAGGTTGCGCTTGTGCCGGTACCTATGGTCATTATTTATTAAATATAAATCAGGAACAATCCAATACCATTATCAAACGTCTGCATAATGGTGAACTCTTTATGCGCCCGGGATGGATACGGCTTTCGATACATCCTACGCATACCGATGAGGAAATTGAAACCATCTTGCATGGCATCGAATATGTGGCTCAACATCACAAACAATTAGCGGAGCAATATACCTACAATACGAAGAAAAATATTTTTCATTGCCATACACATGCAAGCAATTTTGAAGAAGAATTTGTTGAAGCAATTTATGAAAAGGAATTTTAAATACGACATGGCTCGTATTCAGCATATAAATTTCTCTTAACCGATTAAGGCTTTTCACAGAAATGATGTAACTACAGTGGGTTCTAAGAAGACAAGACACATAGAGTGTTACCCTGCGCCACCACAAACCTTCCTTCCTAAAATGGGTCATGAAAAACTCTCTTGATCTTAGAAATTCTTCTACATTTGTATTGCTTACCTCACCCAACCTTAGCCACCCTTTTTATGGTGCATAAGGATGATGATAATCCAGATCTTCAAGTTAGCGGCAAGCGTAAGAACGAGCTAAACTAATGACAAGACACAATAAAACAATAATACAGAAACAATGAATTTAACAAAATTAAAAAATCCCTACTTAATTGTTTCGCTATTAAGTGCTGTTACTGTATTAGTGCTTATAATTTTCCTTTACAATTTAAAAGAAAAAAGTATTTCTGCGAACTTGGTAGAGCATACACAACAAGTAATAAGGAATAGCAATGATTTGTCAATGGATTTGATTAATCACCAAACGAGTTTCAGAGGCTACATAATAACTAATGATACAACATTTTTGGAACCCTATAATGCTTCTCTTCCAAACATAAAAAAACATTTCAGTGAGTTAAGAATACTCACCAAAGACAATCTGAGACAACGAAATCGGCTGGACACATTGGAAACATTAATCAATCAAAGAACTAAATTTTCAAAAGAAATAATAATTCAAATGAAGGAGCTTCTGTTAAGTAATAATCAAAAAGTATCAGTCGCTGAAGAAGGAAAAAAAATTACTGATGAAATAAAAGTCTCATTAGACAAAATTACTAACGAGGAATATGAATTACTTGCACAAAGAAAAGATATAGATGCTGCTCAAGATTCAAAACAAAATTCACTTATTACTTTTTTATTTATTACTGCCTTTTTCATTTTAATTCTCTCCCTTCTAAACGTCAAGAAACACATAAAAGGAGTCGCCAGTTCTAAGAGCGAAATAAAAGTCTTGGAACAAAGTGCCCTTCAACTGAAATCTGAAAAAGAACTTGCTGAAGAAAGTGAGCGAGCATCCAAAAGAACTATTGCATCAAAACAGCAGTTCTTATCAAATATGAGCCACGAAATCCGAACTCCAATGACTGCGATTATCGGCTTTTCGAAAGTAGTGCTAAAAACAGACTTAACAGCAAACCAAAGGGAATACATCACCGCCATAAAAACAAGCAGTGATGCATTGTTGATTCTTATTAACGACATACTCGATTTAGCAAAAGTTGATGCTGGGAAAATGACTTTTGAACAAAATACATTTGAAATGGAATCGGATATTTCGGCAATGCTTCACTTATTTGATTTAAAAATTCAAGAAAAGAATTTAAAATTGATTAAAGAATATGATGCTAAAATTCCAAAATATTTAATTGGAGATTCGGTTCGTTTAAATCAAATCATTTTGAATTTAATGAGCAATGCCATTAAGTTCACCTCTGAAGGTAAAATTGGGCTAAGTATTCGACTTATAGATTCAAATGAAGAAAAAGTCACTATTGAATTTGCAGTTACCGACACAGGAATTGGAATGGCTGAAAATATAATTCCAACCGTTTTTGAAAACTTTCAACAAGCAGCAAGCAGTATAGCAAGGCAATATGGTGGAACAGGACTTGGACTTGCCATTGTTAAACAATTAGTAGAACGGCAGGGCGGAACGATTAATGTAAAAAGTAAATTGAACGAAGGCTCAACTTTTAGTTTTATTTTAAGTTTTCAAAAAACAAATAATGAGATTGAAAGTGAATCGTCCATACCTGAAATAAAAGCGGAAATCAAAAATATAAAAATATTGGCAGCAGAAGATACTCCTCTAAATCAAATGCTGTTGAAAATAATGTTGGATGATTTTGGCTTTGAAGGAGATATTGTAGAGAACGGAAAAGTGGCCATTGAAAAACTGCAAACTAATTCGTATGATATTATTTTAATGGACATACAAATGCCAGAAATAAACGGAATTGAAGCTACCAACTACATCCGCAACACAATGAATTCAAAAATCCCAATTATCGCTTTGACAGCCGATGTTACAATGGCAGATTTAGAAAAATTTAAAGCGGCTGGAATGAATGCCCACGTTGCTAAACCTATAGACGAAAAACTGCTATACAATAAAATAGTTGAATTGGTAATAAAGCCATAATGGACGACAGAGGCACAACAAATAGAAATTATTTTCCTACACATCATTCCGTTGGAGCGAGATTGAGGAGTGGGTAATGTGCGCTGGCATCTCGTGTACTCATAAATGACAATCTGTTCATTTTTTTTTACCCGTAGTTTGTGTCCCCACAAACCTTGCAAATATTTATCATACTCCATCTCAATAATGTTTTAGGAAAGTAAATCTACTCATATGATTTTTGTAATCAAAAGCTTATGAGTAAGAATACTCTTCAGGTATTGAGACTAAATTTCAGTGAACTTGCAATGGATTTAAGGCATATGGAGACACAAACCACGAGTTAAGATAGTACCTTTGAATTCCCCACCAGCAGCAAGCATAGGAACATTAACTGCAAGCACAGCGAATCCAAAATAAATTTTATATTTAAAATAATGTACGTATAATTGCATTATAAATAACACGTGCAATGATAACTAAGTTAACACTAACTATAGAGCAAGAAGTCATTAAGACTGCCAAAACATATGCGCAAAAAAAAGGCAGAAGCCTTTCAGAGCTGATTGAAAATTACTTAATGGCTTTAAGCAGCAGAGATAAAAATTCAGATGAGTTATCACCAAGAGTAAAAAGACTCAAAGGTTCCGTAAAACTCAACAGTGACTTTAATTACAAGAAATCTCTGGAAGAGCAAATAATAAAAAGGCACTCTAAGTGAAAAATTTATTTTTAGATACCAACATAATTATTGATGTTATTGGAGATCGGAAACCTTTTTCGGAATCGGCTGCGAGACTATTTCATTTAGGTGAAAAGGGCACAATTAATTTATTTATTTCTGCACTTTCATACGCTAATATTTATTATGTCTTAAGGAAGGATTATTCGCATAAAGAAATGATCGCAATACTTAAAGACCTTGAGGCAATTTTCAAAACATTAGATGTAACTGAACAAGTTATTTCTAAAGCATTGCATTCAGACTTTAAAGATTTTGAAGATTCGATTCAATATAACTCAGCTTTAGCAAACAAGAGAATCGGAGCAATAGTGACAAGGAATGGAAAAGATTATAAGAAAAGTGAAATTGCAATTTTGACACCTGAAGAAGCACTAAGGATAATTGAGAGTGCCGGCAGCTAACATGTGGCAATTGCGCAAGGGCGGCTGAGTAGCTTTTCTTTCTTTTTTCTTTATCATCTTTTACCCGTGGTTCGTGTCCCTCAAACCACAGGTAAAGAGACAGCGCCCGGGTTGATAAATTGTAGTGCATTCAGGTCTTGCAATTTTGGTTGAATTCTAGCCGAATGAAGATTCTACTGCCGACAACTAGCCCTGATAGTAGTGAAAATCCTCCCGCTGCTTTGAGCGGGAGATTGTCGAGTAGGCAAGGGCATTTCAGCCCAAGCCTCTCACAGAACCGTACGTGAAGCTCTCACTTCATACGGCTCTTGTCATACAATCAATTCATTTAATAAATAGTCCAATGATAAAACATAGTTGGATAACTTACCTGTAGGTCTTTTAGCCATTTGTATGCTCTTCTATAACTACCTCGTAAACTCTTGTACTTCTTTAATGCCCATTTAGCTAAACGGTAATGAAAATGAAATATCAGTTTATTTACTGTCCACTTATTATACTTACCATAGTAACGTATAATTCCAACCATCTGTGGATTTATCTCTCTTGCTATGGATTGTATACTTCCTCTGCTTCCTCTGTAAAAGAATTGTTCATTCCACTTGCTTACAATCCGACTTTGGGCTGATTGACTAATTGAACAATCATACCCTAAAAACATCCCTCCAAATTTGGAAGGCACAGATTGAGGCTTAAAAGTAAAACCTAAAAAGTCGAACTTCTTCTTATAATCATTCTTCTCCTTGTGGCGATAATTCTGACAGTACACAAGTTTTGTCTTCTCTTCATTCAAGCATAACTTACATTCCTGTAGTCTATGACGTATAGCTTCAAGTATTTGCTTTGCCTCATTTTCATTAGTGCAATGAACTACAACATCATCTGCATAGCGCACAAACGCTACATGCGGATAATGTTTTGAAAGCCATTTATCAAGAACATAATGAAGATATAAATTAGATAGTAACGGACTTATTACTCCGCCTTGAGGTGTCCCTTTCCCTTCTTTGACTATCAATGTACCATCTTTAGTTTGGCTCGGAATTTCAAGCCAACGTTTAATATACATCTTCACCCACTTCTCTTCTACGTGACAATCTAAGGCTTTCAATAATAATTCATGGTTCACTTCATCAAAGAAACTTTTGATGTCCATATCAAGTACCCATGCGTAATTCCGAACATTTTCACGTACAGATGTTACCGCATCATGCGCACTTTTTAATGGTCGATAGCCGTATGAATTATCACTAAACGTAGCTTCCAATCTTGGTTCTAAATATGCCTTGATTACTTGTTGCGCTATTCGGTCGCTTACAGTTGGAATCCCCAGTTTGCGATTACTCCCCTTTGCTTTGGGTATCGAAACCTCACGAACAGGTTGGGGAAAATAACTACCAGAACTAAGACGATTCCATAGCTTGTACAAGTTGTTGAGTAAATCAGTTTGAAATTCTTCCAAACTTTCTTTGTCCACTCCTGCACTACCATGATTCGACTTTACTTTCCGATAAGCTTCCTTTACCATCGCTTTGGTTATCGGTACTGTTGTTGATTTTGTCTCAAACATTTTAATCATCCTCTTTTTAAAGTTGTTATAAATATTTCAAACTGTATGACTGATGCCCTTCGCTCCACCTTCATTACAAAGGATTCTTCACTACTATGACATCATCCGACATCCTTGCTGTCTTCGCTATTCCGCCTCGTGAATTTTCTTCACTTGTGCCTTTCACTTTACATGCAGCAAGGACTTCCCGTGTTCCAAATAGAAGCCTGAATAAGAGTCATGCCACCTATATAACGATTGTCTTATAGCCAGTAAGCAAGTAACCGCTATAACTTTTCAATAGTTCGCTCCAAAACTACCTTTGGACAATTTGTTACGCTTCTCGTCACTTCTTCAGTGGTTCATTTACATTCATCTCTCTTATTCGCACCTGATGTTTCTTGCAACACCTTTTCCTCTTTCCGTTCAATACCAATTTATTACTAAACCAGCACCGAGAGGTGGTTTACAGCCTCCGCTTGCACAGCGACTGTGATAGACCTACTATCATCTTCTATTCAGCATTCGCTAACTATGGCAACTCACATAGTTAGCGATTCACGGCACACGGAGCGGAGAGCGTGTGTGCCGCCCAACTAATTTGCCCAATAAATTGATTGTCTATTTTATTGAGCGGGAATTGCTTCATCGCCATACCTGGCTACACCACCGGCATTTCGTACACTTTCTAGTGAAGGTTTGTGGAAATACAAACTATGTTTGGAGTGAGATGCAAACTACGCGGTAAAAATTTTTTTGCTTTATTTACTATTCCCTTCTTACTTTTATTTTTTAATTATTTACAGTATGCGCGCTTTTATTATTGATGACGAACAATTAAATATCGATTTAGTGGTCACCTTTTGCACCCGCTACGCACCTTTCATTAAGTTGGTAGGCACCGCAGATAATGTAGAAGATGGGATTGCCCAATTGGTGAAAGAGAAACCTGATTTACTTTTTTTAGATATTGAAATTAATAACCAAACAGGATTCGATGTTCTCGAAAGCATACAGCAACCAAACCTGATGGTGATTATGATAACCGCCTTCGAACAATATGCCGTGCAAGCCTTCGAGGCAAATGCAATGCATTATTTATTGAAACCACTTCGTATAAAAGATTTTATTACCGCAACAGAAAGATGCCGAATTGAATATGAAAAAAATAAATTAGTAGAGACTATTTCCGCACAACCAATACCCACCGAAAGTAAAAATATTACCATACGGTATAAAGATTATATTGACATTATTCCGGTCGAAGATATTTTGCATCTCGAAGCCCAAGGAAGCTATACCATTATTACTACTATGAAGAATGAGCAACATACAGCCTCGCTCAATTTAAAGGAATATGAAATAAAACTTCCCGAGCATGGTTTTCTCAGGGTACATCATTCTCATATTATAAATACCAGCGGCATCACAAAATTATTGAGGGGCAAAACAGTGACCATTTTATTGAAAAACGGAGTTGAAATTCCTATAGCTGATTCGAGAAAAAAAGAAGTGCTCGAACGATTAATGTAATAATTTTTTTGACCAAAAGAGCTTTTTTCATTTCCCCTTATTATCGATTATTGGGTAAATCATCGCAACTGTCAAAAAAACCACCGCAACCGTCAATTACCTATTGTGAGAAATAGGCACTCATTCTATGTTTGTGTTGATGAAACAAGTAACAAGCACAAGACAAATTCATTTTACAAGCACGGAAAGTGCTTGCGACTCAACGCCGGAAGCAGCAGCGTCAACGCTCGTTCATTCAGACAAGAATCTTAAGCGTTTTACACTCACCCCAAATGATTTTGTCTCAACGCTAACTGATTTTGTCTCAACGCCCGCATGCCTTCCTTCGCGGCTCAACGCTTGGGCGTTGTGCCCGAAGTGCCTTCCCTTGACGCCGATTGATGCGGCGTCAACGCTCAGGCTCTCAGCCTCGAGCCTTAAGCATTTTGCGACAACGCCAACGCATAAAGTTTCGCGTCTCAACAATGTAGCGTCAACGCTCAGGCTTTCAGCGTGGACACAAAATTGCTCTGCACTCAAATTACCTATATCGTTTTCTGCACCTTTCTTCTATTTTAAACCTTTAAAAAACAATTAAACCACATGTCTAAGAACTATTATCTTCCAAAAGGCGATGGCGAAAAATCTCTTTGGCTAAAGAATTTTGCCAACAAATTACCCCTTTATATAAGCAAATATGGTTTGGTAGCCGGTGACGCAACCGATGCCCAAAAAAGTTCCGATTTCTTTGCCTGGATAATCGATAGCAAAAACCTGATTACAGAAAGTGCCGGCAAATGGACCACCTTTAAGGATGAAATGCGTGATGGTATTGCTTCAGGTGCATTGCCAAGCGGAGTGCCGGTGGCGGCTACCCTTCCCACAATGCCAACCTTAGTTGCGCCCGGCATTATTGGTCGGGTAACCTCACTAGGTAACCGTATCAAAAAACATTCGAGCTATACAGAAGCCGATGGCAGAGATTTAGGATTAGAGGGTGTTGAAGGTAATATTGATTTGGCAAACATTAAACCTGTTTTCTCTATCCGTTTGAAAGCGGGGCATCCTGAAATTGTATGGGCAAAAAATAAAATGAGTTCGCTCGAAATACATGTTGATAGAACAGGCTCAGGAAACTTCATTTTCCTTGCCATTGATAGTTTTCCAAACTATGTAGACAATGCGCCTTTGCCCGCTCCCGGTGAAACATTATTGTGGAAATATAAAGCAGTTTTTCGGTTTAAAGATGAGCAGGTGGGTTTGTGGAGCGATGAGGTAAGTACAACGGTGAGTGGTTAGATATTGTTTTCGTACCGTAAGTAATCTACTTGTTTTTTTAGTAATTGAGTGAAAAAAAGCCCCCTCTTTTTATAAGAAGGGGCTTTTAATGTTATTTAGAGATTCCCTCAAAAGGGACATAATATATTATTCACTGTTGGGGGCGGTCGTTTATTCAACCACTACTCTTCTGATAAAGTTGCCTTTGTTTGAAATAATTTTTACGAGGTAAGTACCCTTAGCATAATTCGATAAATCTATTTCTGTTACAAAATTACCGTTCACATTATCAAATTTCTTTTCTGAAAGTATAGCACCGGTAATACTCATGGTTTGAATTGAAAGTGTTGTGTTTTCTTTTGTTGTTAAACCCACATAAATTAAATCAGAGGTAGGGTTGGGATACACGCCGATATTTTGTAATCCACTAAAGTTATCAACCGAATTAGGCAATTGCTTAAAGAGGAATGACACCAAATATTCTTCTGTTTCACCGGAGGTATAAAGCCCCACACCAAAATCAGATGCTGCATTTGCACTCACATCATTATTCAATACCACACGCATGCCGGTTGGGGTATTAATAGCCGGGAATGATGGTGTGCGGAAATAACTATAGAGATAATAATTATTAATATCCGAGATTCCTGAGAAAATTCGTTCCTGCGGAATATCATATACCTGATTATTATTGTAATCGATAAATACGGTCACCTTTGCATCAGCATGCGTAGGGCTTTTCATGATATCATAAATAGCAATTTTGTAAGTGCTATCCGTAAATAATTGCATAGCACCCAAGCTTGTTCTGTCTGTTCTATTTCTTACTGCCAAAGGGTTATTTAAGTGAGGGCCACCGGTTACATACGAGTGAATATTATTATTGGTGGTTGAGTCGGCTATTATCATGGCGCCAACGTCACTGCTATCCAATAATTGGCCGCCTATTGCAGAACTTTGTCCATAACAAGCAAACGGAGGGTTCATAACTACATGCATAACATTCGAATATGCATTTGAAGTACCATTACAAGTTGTTCTAAACCTAAACCATGTTTGGCTGTTTACAGTGTACGATAATGTATCATACACAGCTCCCGGAATATCTGAATAATTGATACCATCAGAAGAAGACTGCCAATTAAATGTCAGACCTAAATACACTAGATCATGTGTTGTATCTTGCAAATACAAAATATATCCCGGACATGTAACGGTATCGCTGATTGCAGCAAAACCCGGATTAGGTGGTGTAGGGCAAGGTGGCAATGAAATTTTAATTAAATAATCTTCTGTTTCACCGCTAGGATAGGTACCGCAAGGAGTGGTTGTGGTTGAAGTTCCATATACTCTGTAAACGACTCTCATACCTGTTAACCCAAATTGAGCTGTAGGAGGAACTACAAATTGTCCGCTCATCAATTGAGTACCGCCATTTAATACACCACCACCTACATTTTCTGTAATCGGGTCAAACACTCCATCTCCATTATAATCGATATATACTTTTGCATATCCGTTATAAAATGTAGCTGCTTGGGTAAATGCAGTCACTTTTATATCAAAAGTAGAATCACGGTATATAGTTGGAGGAGTTAAAGCTGTGAAGTTGGTATAATAATTTAATGGAGAGGGGTTATTTAGTAAAGGTGTAGCGACTCCATTATTTAAGATGGCAACATTTTGCGCATTAAAAATACTATAGTTTCCTATATTTTGTTGTTGCAAATTTGTTTCACTTTGTGAAAGGCAATAACATGTGTAAAAGCTTGCCAATGGTGCATAAAGCACTGGTGTTACGGACGACAAACCACTTGCTTGACATTGAACCGTGCATCGGAAATAAGTTGGTGTAGTTACGGTTGTATTATAGATAGGACCTGCGGTTGTTCCAAGAACGGTCCATGGGCCACCTGCGGTTGGAGCGCTTTCCCATAAATAAGTAATACCACCTGCAATTGTCGCTCCGCTCAAGGTTAAATTAAATGGTATACCCACACAAGGAGTTACAGGATTTATGACACCGGCAGTTGGCGAACCGATACAAGGCGCTAACACATTCACATTGTCAATTCCTAAATCAGTATCGTATTGAAAATCTCCATAGGCTCTGAATCTGACAATTGTATTCGGTGTGTTTGAATTAATAATAAGCGCATTGCTCTGCCATGAAGGAGCGTTGTTATAAATACCCAATGAAGTATATGTAAAACCTCCGTTGTCTGACATCAATACCTCTAAACTGTCGAACCCGAAACCGGTAAAATTGTTATTGATATAATCGAATGTAAGTGTTTTATTTCCGAGCATTCCGCTACAATTTAAAAACATATCGAGGTCACCGCTAAGGTTTGTGCCATATGAATGGAAGCGAGCAGAATTAATTCCGGTACTTGATGAAGGAGAATAAAATCCTGATGTAGAATTTAACCAGTTTGCGGTATAGCCTTCATCATCCTTCCTCCAGGAGGCATTTCCTGTAAGCGGATTATTGGACCAATGAAAATCGTCGGGAACATCTTGCACGTCGCAATAACCTGTCCATGATTCAAAATCCTGCGTGTATGGAACTGCTACATAGGTTGGAGACACCACATTAATAACCAACGGCGGTGTTGTGCTGCTAAGCCCTGAGTTGCTACATGTAACAGTGCATTGATACCAAGTTGTTCCGGTTAAACCGGGAGTTAAATATCCCGGGCCCGTGCCACCAAAACCACCCAATACATTCAACCAGGTAACACCTAAATTGGTAGATTGTTGCCAATTATAGGTCAACCCACCCGTTACTGTGTTCCCGGTTAAGCCAAGATTTATGGCTTGTCCGGCACATTGTGTCAAAGGGCCTCCTGGTGTTACCGTTCCGGCAATTGGCATACCTGCACAAGCAGTAGTTGGCAATACTTCTAAATTATAATCTTCACATTCACCAAAGGAGAAAGTATTACCACAATATTCATTTGAAAGTGGAACGGTCACAAATCTGCAGATAACCCTCATTCTTGTAATACCAGGTACCGCGGTTGGAGGAATGGTTACAACATACGAATAAGGTGCTGTACCACTTCCCGGAGAAAAATAAATATCTTCACCAACATCATCAAAATCATAATCTTCATTCCAATCTACCCAAATACCAAACCCTTGCGACCACGATGAACCCGCCTGTACTGTAATTGTAAAGTTCGAACCCTGCACCTGTGACACCATCATAGTGCTATTATAGGTATAATTGTTGGGTCCCAATCCGTTACAACCTGTTGCCAAATTAGTGATATTGCTTACCCCCCCTGTGGTTGACACATTATCTATATAATCACCGCTCGAACAAGCAATTGAAAAAATTGGCAAACAATATTGTGCATTGGCTAATTGAAAACAAGAAATAAATAGCAAACTTAAAAGAAGTATTTTTTTGATCATATCCTTGAACGAATTTAAATGAGTTTTGTGAAATGAAAACAAGAGACTAGCGAAAGACGCATTATCTCACTGTTTTGGTTTGTAAAGCTATATAAAAAAACCCGATTATTACTAATCGGGTTTAAAAAAAAAAATTATCAATGATTATTCAGAAACAACTTCAAAATCAATCTCGATAATATTTGAATTTCCAAAATCAATATTGGCTTTAAAAGTGCCTATTTCCTTCACTTCATCAATAATAGAAATACGTTTTCTATCAATTTCATAGCCTTTTTGTTCACGAATGGCTCTTGCAATCTGTATTGGTGTAACGGAGCCAAATATTTTACCTGAAGTTCCTGTTTTAGCGCCAATAGAAATTGGAGATGCTTTCAACACATCAGATACTTTGTTTATTTCGCTTAATAAAGCAGCTTCTTTTTTGCCTTTCACTTTGTTCTTTTCTGCTACTATTTTCATATTAGAAGGAGACGCTTCGATGGCATATTTCAAAGGGATAAGATAGTTACGTGCGTAACCCGGGCGGACATTCACTACTTCCTGAGCAGATCCCAAATTGTCCATATCTTTTACTAGTATTATTTGCATGATTTATTTACTTTAAAAGGTCAGTTACATAAGGTAAAATAGCCATCTGCCGACATTTCTTTACAGCCGTGGCAACTTTACGTTGAAATTTCAATGAGTTTCCGGTTAAACGGCGAGGCAATAGCTTACCCTGATCGTTTATAAATTTCTTTAAGAATTCGCCATCTTTGTAATCGATATACTTGATGCCCATTTTCTTAAAACGACAATATTTCTTTTGACGTACTTCTACCCGTTGGGTGGTTAAGTATTTGATATCTGTTTTTGCCATGATTATGCTTCTTCTTTTTCGGTTAATAAATTGGTTTCTTTAGCGACAGGTGCAGGTTTTTCAATTTTAATACCTCTACGCTTTCTGTCGTTATAGGCTACTGCATGTTTGTCTAACACGGTAATCATAAAACGCATGATAGATTCGTCACGATTCATTTGAATAGTGAACTTGGCATTCAATGTAGTTTCAGCTTTGTACTCCATGATGTAGTACAAGCCGGTAGTTTTTTTCGCAATAGGATATGCTAAGGATTTCAATCCCCAAGCATCTTCGCCTACTGTTTCACCGCCATTGTCTGTGATAAATTTTTTTAAGTTTTTGGTCGCTGCATTAAACTCTTCGTTCGATAATACAGGTGTAAAAATGACCATCAGTTCGTAACTGCTCATATATATAGTATTAATTTAAAATGTTTCGATTATCAGCAACTATAGTTGGGTATCTCATACACGTTAGTACTTGATAGCTGATAAATTCGGAGTGCGAAAGTAATGTAAAATTTATATTTTCAAAACTTTCATTCCAATTAAAATAAAAAAACCACCCATTAAGGTGGCCTTTATTACTTTTCGCTTTACTAAAAAGCTTACTTCTTCATTGTATCAGCAGGAGCTGTAGTAGTAGTAGTTGTAGTTGTTGTAGTTGCTGTTGTATCAACAGGTGCAGCTGGAGCAGCTGGAGTTTCTGTTGCAGGAGTTGTTGTTTCTGTTGTTGTTGTTTCTGTTGTTTTCTCAGAATCAGAGCAAGAAGCGAAGAATCCTAAAGCGATTGCGAAGATTGAAAGTTTTACTAAATTTTTCATTTTTTTTAATTTTTAATTGTTTGAAAGATTAATGCCCAATTCGAAAAAAAGTAACCCACATTTTTAAAAAAATATTATATTTATTTTTACGTAATTTATTTTAGTATTGAAATTCAATTACTTGACACAAAATAATAAATGATAAATAATGAGTGATAAATAAAGAACCCATTGAATTATCAAATACCCTCATTCTTTAATTTTCAATTGACGAATTAACAAATTCTCAAATTAATATTCTCTTTATTCAAGTTTTTATCAGACTTTTGGGTTACCTAAACAAACTCTTCGTATTAATGATACATAATTCAGAACTTTTGAGTGATGAGCAATTAATCCGTTCTTTGGCATTAGGAGAATCCTCCACTATCAGCAGTATTTATAAGTCGTGCTACCCTACCATCGAAAAAATGGTGTTTAAAATGAATGGCTCCTTAGATGATGCCTACGATACCTTTCAGGATGCAGTAACCATTTTATACGAAAAAGCAAAAGCAGATGAGTTGCATTTGACTTGTAAATTTTCGACCTATATTACTGCAGTAGCAAAACATGTTTGGCTTAAAAAACTAAGCAAAAAGAAAAATCAATCATTTTCTGTTTTGCATGACAATATGGAAGAAGTAATGGGTGTAAATGATGATGTGAATGTTTTTTTTGAGTTTGAAAATAATGTGTCTAAACTGACCCATTGCTTCAAACAAATTGGAGATCCGTGCAAGGGAGTGCTGACTGCTTTTTATATTAATAACCGAAGTATGCAAGATATTGCAATTGAGTTTGGATATACAAATGCTGAAAATGCCAAAACGCAGAAATATAAGTGCCTGAATAGATTGAGAAAATTATTTTTTAATGAAAAAGAAGTAGTGCGAAATGAACGAACATATTAATACATACGAATTAGTAGAAAAATATTGTCTTGGCTTGATGGACGATAAAGAAAAAATGTTTTTCGAAATAGAAATGGAGAATAACCCTGCCTTACATAGTTTGGTACAGGAACATAAAACCTTGTTGCTTACCTTCGAACATCATAGCAATAAAGAATTTATAAAATATTCGTTAGGCACTATACACGAACACAGTCATAATCATACGCAGGTTATTCTTAAACAATTACGATTGAATGTAAATAAATATTGGCGGACCGCATCTGTTGCTGCTTGCGTAGCCTTTATGGCGTCGACGTTCACGTTTTTAATTGCGCGTTCGGTGTATAAAAAAGATACTCGTGCGCAATACCAATTATTAAAAGGTGAAATAAATAATATCAAAAAAAATCAGCAGGCAATTAAAAAAGAAGTTGGTAATTTAAAGAAAGATATTGTACCGGTGCCTACCGAGCCATCACAATTTAGTGGTACCGGATTTGCGATTACGAAAAATGGTTATTTGGTAACTAATCTTCATGTGGTAGATGGTTATACAAAAATATTTACATTCACCGAAGATGGTATAGGTCACCAAAGCAAGGTGATTGCAACGGATGAAATAAATGATTTAGCCATTTTAAAAATTACAGAATCTGATTTTGCCTTTACCGGTAAAGTGCCTTATTCGATTCGCAAATCAAGTTTAAATTTAGCACATCGTGTGTATTCATTAGGCTTTCCAAAAAATGAAATTGTTTACAACGAGGGTTACATAAGTTCGGTTACCGGGTTTGAAGGTGACAGTAATCGTTTTCAATTAGAACTTCCATCGAGCCCAGGAGTAAGTGGAGCTCCTATTATCGATGAAACAGGTAATATTCTTGGTATTATTTCCGGGAAGCAATCTCAAACAGAGGGTGTAACCTTTGCTATCAAATCGAAGGCGCTTTTAGATTTAGTAAAAACACTTCCGAAAGATTTTGCTTTAAACTCGTTGCAGGAAAATACGGTGAAAGGCCAAAACAGAAGTGGTCAAATAAACCAAATACAACGCTTTGTTTGTATGGTAAAAGTATATAATTAAAAGAAAGCCTTCGCATAATGTGAAGGCTTTCTTTTTTAGCTACATAAAAAGTGATAAATAATTTCTGACATTTGACTGATTATTTTAGTTTGATTCACCACATTATATCCTTTTGTCATAACAGTAACTAAGTAAGGACTTTTTTTGCAATAAATAATACCTGACTCATGCATTTCTAATTTATCATCACCTTGTGATTCGCCAAATTTGTGAGCGATAGGCAAATCAGAAGGCAAGGGTTTTGATAATCCTTGATTGAAAGGGCTTTCTGAAAGCAACATCAATGCAAAGTCTGAATTTTCAGGAGTTAAATAGGTTGCACTATACAAAACCCTCATAAAAAGCGAATAGTCTTTTACAGTGGTTTCAAAATTCCGGTTATGCATATCAGGTTCCTTTAGGCCTAAATCAGTAAATACTTTTTTAACGCCGGAGGTATCGGCATTTTTATTTAGCAGAATGGCTGCATTATTATCTGAATAGGTGACCATATATTTAAGCAACTCACGAACTGTATACGGTTTATTCATTTCAATTGTATAGCTTGGGAACGTTTGATCAGGCACGCCGACAAGCGTTTCATCGAGAATCAGTTTTTTATCAAGTAAAGCAGGGTTATGTTCAGATGCTTTTAAATAATAAATGAGAACCGGCACTTTCGAAAGGCTTCCCGGGTGATACAGCACATCTTTATTAATAGTAGCCCATTCGCCGGTTTGCATATTTCGAATGAAAACTGATGCCTGAAATAAATTTCCGGTTTCACAACGCTCATTAATCAAATCTTGCAATTGCAGTTTCATTGGATTCATAACAGCCGATTCACGGCCTATGTCAACGGAAAGTAAAGGTCTCGCATATTTATAATCCTTGGTATTGCGCAGGTTATTCAAATGTTCATCCGAAAGACCATTGTTTGAACCCTCATTTGTTATCTTATTTTCAAAACTAAGTCTCAGTGAAAAATAAATAAGGCTACTCAGCAAAATAGAACCAATAATGACCTGAAGGATTGAAATTTTTTTATCAAGAAGAATTCTATAATTCATGCAATATAATTTTGAGCCTAAAGATAATTCAATTTATGGAACAACATTTACTTGTTGAGATGAAAAAATGATTTTCATTGATAAAGAGGGGAAAAATTAAAAATCAATGTTAATAATTCTGAAACTGTTGAATCGAATTATCTTTGACCAAATTCATATAATATCTCTTCTATTCTTCATCATATTGTTATACAACTAACAGAAACTTCACTTATTGAGTGGCTCGCATTTCTTTTTGGGATTGCTCAGGTAATTTTAGCATTGAAAAACAACACGCTCAATTTCTATGCAGGTATTATTAGTGTGGGTTTATACATTTATGTTTTTTATGGGGTGCTTTTTGCAGAAAGTCTTCTCAATATTTATTATTTGATAGTGAGTATTGCGGGTATTTTTCTATGGCAAAAAGAAAACAAACTTCAGATTTCTACTACTAAGTCTCGTGAATGGATAATTGCATTGTGCATGGCTATCACTTCATGGGGCGTATTGTATTTTATTTTAAAATACCATACCAAAAGTACGGTTCCCTTTTTAGACTCTTTCGTAACAGCCACCGCTTGGGCCGGAACATGGCTTTTGATAAAACGAAAAATAGAAAGCTGGTTTGTATTAAATATCTCTAACATCGTTGCAATTCCACTTCAATTTTACAAAGGCTTTGAATTAACTTCGCTGCTGACAGTTATTTATTTCATCATTGCCATTAAAGGCTATTTTGAATGGAAAAGGCTCTTAGGCTTAACAAAATTTGGAAAGTAAATACATTTGAATTACTTTCGCCCCCGAATAAAAAATTAAAACCCTAATACTTTAAAGATGTCAGTATTAACTATCGAACGCAAAAAAGAATTATTTAAAACCCACGGTGGCAGCGAAACAAACACCGGCTCGGTTGAGGCAAACATTGCAATGCTTACGGAACGAATTAAACATATCTCCGGACATATGCAGACCAACAAAAAAGACTTCAACTCTAATCGCGGTTTAATTCAATTAGTAGGGCAACGCAAAAAGTTGCTTACCTATCTACAAAAAACAAATCTTCAGGGCTATCGTGCACTCCTTGTGACACTCGGCTTGAGAAAATAATATCTTCAACGCATTCCCAACTCAAAAGGTTGGGAATTGCCATTTTTAAGAGAATTTCTTTTCTTTCGTTGTTGGTTGTTAGTGTTGGTAATGCGACACAATTAACAGTATCTTCTGAATCGTTATTTTATAATGATGACAACTTCAATAAAGAAAAATTCCCAACTCCTTAACTTACTAACGCATTAACGCGTAAACAAAAAAAATAAAAACCATGTTCAATATAAAATCAAAAACATTCGATTTAGGTGATGGCCGAATGGTCACCATCGAAACAGGTAAACTCGCCCGTCAGGCCGATGGTGCCGTGCTTGTAAAAATGGGTAACTGTGTGCTTCTTGCTACAGTCGTTGCTAACAAAGAAGCCAAAGCCGGCCAATCATTTTTTCCATTATCTGTTGATTACCAAGAAAAATTTTCTTCTGCAGGACGTATCCCCGGGTCCTTCTTCAAACGTGAAGGACGATTAAGCGATTATGAAATTCTTATTTCACGTTTAATTGATCGTGCCTTGCGCCCTTTATTCCCATCTGATTATTTGTGCGAAGTGCAAGTTTTGGTATCCTTAATTTCTTCCGATTCAGAAATTATGCCCGATGCATTGGCTGCCTTAGCTGCTTCAGCAGCGTTGGCTGTATCTGATGTTCCAATTGAAGAAGTTATTTCTGAAGTGAGAGTATCTCGTATCAATGGTACTTTTGTAATCAATCCGACACGTTCTCAAATGAAGGAATCTGATATGGATTTCATTATTGCCGCCACAGAAAAAAATATTATGATGGTGGAAGGCGAAAGCAAAGAATGTAGTGAAGCCGACTTGATTAAAGCCATTGAGATTGGGCATGAAGCCATTAAAATTCAAGTGAAAGCTCAAAAGGAATTATGGGAACTTTGCGGCTCACCAGCAAAACGAGATTATACCAAACCATATCGAAACGAAGAATTAAATCAGCGAATTGCTGCATTTGCAAAGGATAAAGTATATCAAGTTGCAAAATCTGCTTCAGTCAAACATGATCGCAGCAATGCATTCAAAGCCATTGGAGTTGAATTAGTAGCGCATCTTGGTGAATTACCGGATGAGGATAAAGCATTAGTAGGTATGTATTTACACGACTTAGAAAAGGATGTGATTCGCAACATGATGGTGGATGAAAAAGTACGTTTAGATGGTCGCGCACCAGATCAGGTACGTGCATTAGAAATGGAAGTAGATATTATTCCTGGCCCTCATGGTGTTGCTTTATTTACACGAGGTGAAACACAATCATTAAGTACAACAACATTAGGTACACCTGATGATGAAAAAATGATTGAAGATGCCGAACATAGCGAATACCTTAGTTTTTATCTTCATTATAATTTCCCGCCATTCTCTACCGGTGAAGTAAAACCAATGAGAGGTGTAGGCAGAAGAGAAGTAGGACATGGTAATCTTGCTCAGCGTTCGTTGAAACAAGTACTCCCTCCGAAAGAAAAATTCCCTTATACTATTCGTATCGTTTCAGATATTTTAGAAAGTAATGGCTCTTCATCAATGGCTACAGTTTGTGCAGGTTCACTTGCCTTAATGGATGCCGGTGTGCCCATTGAAAAACATGTATCTGGTGTGGCCATGGGATTGGTTTCGCGTGCTGATGGCAAATGGGTTG
>JANNYV010000590.1:0-10029 GCA_031410275.1 Bacteroidota bacterium | reverse complement strand
TCATGGACGATGATTTTCGGTCTTGGTTTCGCAACCATTATCACGTTGATTATTGTGCCCGTCATGATGCTGATGGCATTGAACAGGAAGGAGAAGATTTTGAAGATGTTAAAGAAATAGTGTTATTACAAGCTAATAGCTATTGGCTAATAGCCATTAGCGTTCAAGTTTACTCTTTCAGAAATTTTACCACGATATTTCCATTTTTTACAAAATAAATGCCATTTGTAAAATGAGAAATATCAATTTCGATATTCGATGCGCGTTGTCCGAAGTTCGGGGAATACACCAATTGCCCGAGAACATTATATATTTCTATTTTTGAATTTTGAATTCCGGATGTTGAATTTCTATTTATTGCAATATCCAAAATTGTTGAAGCCGGATTCGGATAAAGAATTAATTCATTATTATTCGCATTGATATCTGAAACATCTGTTGCCATTTGCCCGCATTCCCATTGAAACATTTGCTTAGCATACGTTGTTTCCCAAATGGTATAGGCTTGCTTAAACGTCTTCCATTCTGCGTTTGTGCCAGTAACAATTGCATTCGCACTATCAGCAATTTCAATCAGTTTATTATAAAAAGGAAGTGTATTTAAATCGGCTTGTTCAAAGAAAATAGTTTGTATATAAAAACCATTAGCCGGATAAAAACCATTTTGAACATGCAGCACCAAGTCTCTCAAATTCGCAACAAAGGGCGCAACCGTTGTGGTATCTTTTATTTTCATTTCACAACCAACACCCAAATGTGTGAGATGCACAGAAGTATCATTGGTAAGATAATTTGTAATACTCTGAGGATTCCATAATCCGTAATATTTTAAATCAGCCACATGATTTGGTGTGCCACCACCCATCATATAAGTTGGCTTCCAAAATTTAGCCGGAAAAATAATTCCGTTTTGCCCATTTACTAAATTCGTCCAAATGTTTACACCATTCGAATCATTATAAATGGTGCCGCCTATAACTTTACTTTCAGGTAACCCAATCGAGTCCATCAACTTCACCACATCAGGATAAATATAAACAGACTCATGTGCATGCGGGTCCATTTCTACACCCATGTCTTCATGCATCCACCTGAGAATATTTTTATTGTTCGTTTGTGTCATCAACGTGGTTGTTTCTTTACTCAATACATTGCTCAAGTAAACCCAATCAGACTGCATATTCCAGGTAATGCCTTTCGATTGAAAATAGTTTGTAAGTGAAATTAATTTCAAACGGTTGGCAGTATAAAAAGGATTGCCGTTCCATTGACTTGTTTCTTCATTATGCGAAATAAAATTGAAATAAATATGAGGTTGCGATTTTGCAAAGCTGCACATGAATAGAAGCGCGAGGAGAGAAACTATTTTTTTCATATGGTATGAGGTTTAGTGAATGTAAAGATAAATAAAAAGCTGCTTCCATTCTCTCACTGCAACGCCCTAGTATTTCAATTTTCTGCATTCACTTTTTGTAGCCAAGCATAACAGCATCATGAAGCAATCCACCTGCTGTCCACTCCAATCCCTTCGCAAAGCCTCAGGGGATTTCCGCTACCATCAGGGCTAGTTGTCAGCAGTAGAATCTTTATTCAGCTGTAGAGCCACCAAAGGTTGCAAATCCTGAAAGGACGGTATCTGACTAGCACTAGTGCAAAACCCTGTGCGATTCATGAAAATTTGAAATGCCCTAATTGATTATATACACCCTTTTCAAATTTTAATATACCTTTATCCTCTCATGCAACAGCAACTTTCTCTTTTCGAACAAATGCAACTCCTACAAGAAGATAAGAGGAAGGTAGAAGTTGATGAGGCACAGCTATCGAAAGTATATTATACCATCACAGAAGTAGCCGAAATGTTTTTTGTAAATGCTTCATTGCTTCGATTCTGGGAAAAAGAATTTCCGGTGCAATTAGCCAATGTCAAAAAAAATAAAAAGGGTGACCGGTATTACAACAAACAAGATATTGCTATTCTCAAACTTATTTTTCATTTGGTCAAGGAAAAACGAATGACGTTAGAAGGCGCAAGAGAGTATTTGAAGAACAATAAGAAGAAAGTGAAAGACGATAAGAGTTTGTTGGAAAATTTGGAAAAAATAAAAGAGTTTTTGTTAGATTTGAAAAAGAATATCAATTAAAAAAGAAATGAAAAAAATGAAATCATTATTTGTTATACTGCTTTGTTTATTTAGTGTGAAGCAAATTTCAGCGCAGGACTTTGTTCGTGAAGTAGATAAAAAAACCGGCAAGGTATTACTCAGAGGTAGCATTGCATTCGATAATATTTTAAATGAAAGTAGCTGTAGTTGGCTTGCTAAGGGGGCTGCCGAGTATCATCCAATGCAAGGAAGTATAGATGGTTTGAAAAAAATGGCGGGTGATTATAGGTTCGTTGTCTTTGCCGGCACATGGTGTGGCGACACAAAAGAGTTGCTTCCGAAATTTTATAAAGTGCTGACAGAGGCAGGCATCGATTTGCATGCTGTAGAAATGTATGGTGTGAACAGAAAAAAAGAAGCGCTGAATATCGAACACCTATTGTATAATATTATAAATGTGCCGACAATTATAGTGATGTATAAGCAACATGAAATTGGTCGAATTGTAGAAAGTGTCAGTTCGACAATTGAACAAGAATTGTTGGCTATCATTGAGAAAGATTATTCCGCCATGGAAATGGAACGAATGAAAAGATTTAAGTAGTGGGCAAAGAACTAAATTCTAAATTGCAAATTCCAAGAAATGTAATCTTACTTCTTTTAGTGTAAAAGCCAACAACTATTATAACACTCCTAACATCTAACATCTAACATCTCTCTTTTCCCCATTAGCATTCTTGTATTGCCATACATGTCCTTTCGAAGTTCAGTTGTATAGCCGTTCTGTTTAAAAAGCTGTTCTGTTTCAATTCCGTAATCACTGTTGAGTTCAACAAAAATGAATCCGTTTTCTACAAGGTGTTTTTTTGCAAAATGGATGACCGCTTTATAAAATTGAAAAGGATCATTGTTGGTTACAAATAGTGCTAGCTTGGGTTCGAAGTCTATAACCCTTGCATGCATCTCATCTCTTTCTGTCGATGTAATATAGGGCGGATTACTTACGATGATATCAAATTTTTTATCAATACAAAAATCATTATTTAATATATCAGCTTCTATAAAGTCGATGATAACACGATAGGCAGTTGCATTTCGCTGCGCAACTTGTAAGGCATTTTTACTAATGTCTAAGGCAGCTATAGTGGCCAATGGGAATTCATTTTTTAATACAACCGGAATGCATCCGCTGCCTGTACCGATGTCAAGAATAGACGGGGCAACTAAACCTTCATGTTGTATTGTATCGAGTATCCATTTAACTAATTCAGCGGTTTCAGGGCGCGGAATTAATACATCTCGATTCACTTCTATCTTAATATTATAAAACCATTCGTAACCTATTACATATTGCAATGGTGTATTACTTTTTAATTGCGTGACCATATCCTTGAATTTCTTTTCATCGATGTGTATGGTCGTATCAAATTTAATTTCAAATGATGATTTCAATGTTAGATGTTCAATCACACGGTTATATACTTCATCAGCTTCCCGTTTCTCAAACAATGAAGCGCATTCAGTTTCAAAATAATTCTTAGCATCGGAAATATTCATTGATGCAAAGAAAGGAAAAAATAGTAATTTCAATTTTTATTTGTCCATATGAAGAATAAAATTTTGATTACCTCCTTGCTCGTGCTTGTTATTTTCTCAGGCGCTTGTTTAAAAGGTCGAATACCGTCCGATGTGAAGTTACCTGTTTCAAGAATTGACTCTGTGTTTCTCACCTACTTTCAGCAAACCACCGGTGTTACTGCGGCCGAAGGAACTACTTCGCTTACCTTGTCTGACGGGCGTACATTATGGCTTTTTGGGAATGCACATCTCAATGATTATGTAAATGCCAGCGGTCTTATTGCCTGTAGCAGTAATGCCCATAATGCGTCGATGGTTTCGAACAGCAGTTTTGCCATGCAAACATTAAATGTAGGTAATGCAGATTTTATACCAAGCAATGAAACAGGAACTTGGTTTACTCCTTTGCATGCATATCAATATTTTGACACTGTTTTTATTTTTGCAAAAAAAGTAAGCGGGGTCACAAATACGAAAACCTATATTGCCAAATTTCATTTTCCGGATATGCAATATATTCGCGTTGATTCGATGTCATTGCATAATACAAATTATGGCTATACTGTTTTTTCAGATACAGCCAAAGGGTTTTGTTATATCTACGGATTGTATCAACCCACATTATTTTCAGACAATGCACTTTACCTTGCAAGATTTCCGATGAATAATATACAATTGCCCTGGGAATATTATTCAATTGACAAGTGGGTTAACCCGCCTTCGGGTGCAACGGCGATTGCGCAGGTTCCGGGAGAAAATTTTTCGATACGAAAAGTGAAATCAAAATATATTTTATTGACACAACAAGCCGGTAAAGCATGCAATACAGGAACAGAAATTTATGCGCAAACGGCGGCAAATCCTTGGGGAACATTTTTAAATTTTCAGTTGATACATACCATTACTGATAAACTCAGTAATGTAACGCCTGTTACTTATGGTGTGACACTCCATCCTCAATTTTTAAATGCAGATGATGAAGTATTAATTACATATGCCATTAACGGATATGCACCTTGTGTGCCTACTTGCTCAGCCGGTTTCGATAATCCAGATTTCTACAGAATACGAACCCTGCGTGTTGGTTTGAAGAAGATTGATGCTGCGTATTAAGTTTGTTATAAAATGACCCTTTTTATTTTCTAATCTATTTTTACAATAACAGGAATGAATTTAGATACATTGATACCATATGTTGAGATTGCCGGAAAATCTGTCATCATTTATCTTTTTATAATTGCGGCGATACGCATTTTCGGTAAAAAAGAATTGTCGCAATTATCAGTGATTGATTTAGTTTTTATTTTACTCATCAGCAACAGTGTGCAAAATGCAATGGTCGGGAAAGATGACACAGTGCAAGGCGGTATGGCAGCCGCATTAGGACTATTCATTGCCAATTACATTTTCAAATTTTTGCTTCGCTCCTTTCCGGTATTTGGCAAAATAGCACAAGGTGAAAAATTGATGCTGATTCATGAAGGTCAGTTGATGAAAGAGAACATGAAAAAATCGATGCTTTCTTTTGAGGAACTCGAACAGGTTATCAGAGAGCATGGGGTGCGACATATCAGTGATGTAGATTTAGCAGTCTTAGAAGTAGATGGCAATGTGAGTGTACTTTCTAAAGACTATTCGCATAAAACCATACAGCGAAAACGAAAACCACAGACGGGACATAATCCCTGAATCCCTGCACACAAAAAAATGAAATACATCTATTTTATACTACTCGTTTTTTTGCAATTCGCATCAAACGCTCAAACAGTGCCATTGAATGCTAACTGGCAATTTAAAGAAACCGACTCAACCATTTGGTACCCGGCGACCGTACCCGGCACAGTGCATACCGACTTACTGCAAAATAAATTAATTCCTGACCCTTTTTACGGAGACAATGAAACCAAACTGCAATGGATAGCCGATGAAAGCTGGGAGTATAAAACACAATTTGATGTCAAACAAAATTATAGAATGTATGCGAAAATTCTTTTGCAATTTGAAGGACTTGATACCTATGCTGAAATAGTATTGAATGAGAACGTTATTCTCAAAACAGATAATATGTTTCGTACATATACTATCAATGTGAAACCATTTTTGAAAGAGAAAAAAAATAGTCTTCATATTATTTTTTACAGTGCAAAAAAAATGACCGACAGTTTGGCTAAAGGCTCATCGCTTATTAGGCCTTGTGAAAACAACAGACAGTATGCACGAAAAGCACAATACAATTTTGGTTGGGATTGGGCACCACAATTTATTACCTGCGGAATATGGAGACCGGTGAAATTGATGTATGGAGATGAAAAAAAACCGGAAGCGGCTCAATATACCCCTGTCAATTTGGTACAAAAAAGAGATTGGCTTGGGCAGTCATTTTATTTTACAGTAAAAGGCTCGCCTGTTTTTATGAAAGGAGCCAATTGGGTTCCGGCTGATGTGTTTCTTCCGCGAATTACTAAACAAAAATATCGCGAGTTGCTGATAGCCGCAAAGGAAGCCAACTTCAACATGCTTCGAGTATGGGGTGGTGGTATTTATGAAGATGATTATTTTTATGAACTTTGTGATTCGCTCGGTATTTATGTATGGCAAGATTTTATGTTTGCCGGTGCTATGTATCCGGCGGACAGTCATTTTTTAAACAATATAAAACAAGAAGCCATTGATAATATTCTGCGTCTTCGAAAACATACGTGTATCGCGCTTTGGTGTGGCAATAATGAAATAGATGAAGCATGGCATAATTGGGGATGGCAAGAACAGTTTCATCTTTCCAAAAAAGATTCAACAACATTATGGAATGAGTATAAAGCTATTTTTAATGAATTACTTCCTTCATTGGTACAACAATATGATTCGGGTAGACAATACATTGCGTCTTCACCTTTGCATGGTTGGGGCAGAAAGCAAAGTATGTCACAAGGCGATTCGCATTACTGGGGAATGTGGTGGGGAATGGATTCTATTTCAGTGATGAAGAAAAAAATTCCGCGTTTTATGAGTGAGTACGGAATGCAGGCGATGCCGGATTTAGAAAGTGTTAAACAATTTGCATTGAGTGAAGACATGGACACATCTTCGATTGTGATGAAGGCTCATCAAAAACATCCGACCGGTTTTCAAACATTGACAAAATACTTGCAGATGGAACATCTTACGGTGACTGATTTCAATTCATTTATTTTGGCCACACAGGAATTGCAAAGCCGTGCATTGGAAACGGCTATTACGGCACAACGTAAGTCAAACGGGCGTTGTATGGGAACCTTGCTCTGGCAATTTAATGATTGCTGGCCTGTTTGCAGTTGGAGCATTGTAGATTATTATGGCAGAAAAAAGAAAGGATATTATACTGTAAAGAAATTGTATCGTGAGTAGTTTTTGTCTGAAGGCTTTAATCTTTTAAATGAAAACATACGAATGCCAAATCATTGTTCGCTTACTTTAATTCTAATTCTGTTTGATTATCAGGATTAATTTTGAAAAGTAATTCTTTATTCCCCGCTTGTGGCATTCTTGGATCTGCGGGGTATATCAATTTATAGGAGCCTGATAAAAGTTGTATTTTTTGATCTTTAATATTTCCGGTTACATTCATTGTATAGAAGGTAACAAATTGGTCACCCAAGGTAACTTGAAGCTGAACCTTTCCTAAAGGAGTCGTATTCATAATCATCAGAAAACCCGGCTCGTTGATTTGTATTTCATATATTTCGCCGAACGTCAAATCAATACTACATGAATAAACAGGAAGGCAATTGACTTCAACAAAATAAGTGCCGGGCTCATAGGTTAGCATATCAGTGCATTTTTGTATCACAGTACCACCGGCAGCAAATCGCCTTACTACTTTTGCCTTAAATTCAGATATCGGTCGTCTAATATTGCCCTTGTATCTGAATTGCAATGTGGCCTCACTTACCTTTACAATGACTTTCGTCGTTGTGTTTGGTACTATCACAATATTATTTGCATATAAATCATCAAAGCCTTTTACAACTAAGTTGTATGTTCCTGCAATTACTTTTTGCGCAACAGGTTCTGCACCGGTCATCTCACGTTTGAAAGATGTAACAGGCAAATTTGTTTTAGCATCTTGCATAATAATTTGCGGCTTTGCAGTTGGATATGTTTTGCCATTAGGGCCTTTAAAATAAACCTGTACCATTGTTTCCTTACTCGCCGCAACTTCGGTAGTAAATTCTACACTATTGCCGGGAGGAAATAGAGGTATGCCGCTTGCAAGAACTGTATCTTTTTTTGCAAGTGGTTTTGTTTCATCTACTTTAAAATGCAACACAACTTTCTGTTTTCCCAACTTCGCAATTTTTTGTTGCATCTCTTCATAGGAAGGCACTCTATTTGCATAAGACAGTCGTCTTGGATATGCAGCATATTTAAGAAATACTAAATTCTCTTTCTTGGGTAGTTCAATTTCGAAATGGAGTGTTGCTTTTTTAGCAGGTATTAATTTCAATTTTCTTGCGACAGCAATTGGTTCATAATATTTCAATTTCGCATCACTATATATCGGCATCAAACTTGCAAATACCGGACTTACTTTTTTAGGCTCATCATATTCGAAATGAAGGCTAGCTGTTTTGGCAATTTTCAAATTTAACTTCTTGGTCGTAACAGACGGCTTTGCAGGTTTTAATTTTGTATTTGATGCAATGGGCATCATATATGCAAACACCGGGCTTGTTTTCTTTGGTTCTTCATAATCGAAATGAAGTGTTGCTTTTTTTGCAATACTGATATTTAATTTCTTGGCGGTAACAGAAGGCTTAGCCGATTTTTTGAATGAAGTATACATGGGTGACAAGTTCGCAAAAACGGCACTTGTTTTTTTGTCTTCCTGAAAATCTATATGTAGGATAACTTTTTTTATTTTTTCGATACGATATGGGAACTTGTTTGCAACAGCCATTTCATTTTTACGTTTCGAAAGTTGTTGCCATTTTAGTTTCGGAAAAATTGTGTTCAACTTTTTTACAATAGGTGTATCTTTTATCACCACAACCGGAGGAGGAACAATTGTATCTTTTTTTGCAACCTCTACTTTTTTCACTGTATCTTTTATCGCAGGTGTATTTGAAAACGTTGTAACTAATTTAAGAAGCTTGGGTTTTTCGATAATACTTTTATTGGCATCTAGTATCAGGTTAATGGCCTTCTCAATATCTTCAGGCGTACTAACTTCAATATAATTACCGAGGCATTCATAATACGATTTCAAGTTTTCATTTCTATCCAATCCAATGATATAAGGCTTTATTGAAATCTTTTTTTGCAAGAGTTTTTGATATACATCGCATACATCGCCGTTGCAACTTTCACCGCCATCTGTAATAAAGATGACACTGTAATCGAAATGAGCCACATCATTTAATTCATTCTCCGAAGCTTCACTCAAACTATAGGCAATAGGTGATGAACCAACAGGTGTCAAGTTTTTCAATCGTGTTTTAATCTGATTAGTATTCTGCAAATTAAAAGGCACTTCTAGTTTGGTGTCGATACAATTTTTTGCTTGGGCAGGATACATGGTTCCGTAAGCCCTGACAGCAAATTCTATTTCATTATTTACGGAGTAAACACTATCCATTATTTTCAATAGAATATTAGAAGCCACTTCAAAGCGTGTGTAGTTTGCCGTCCACGGATAGGTCATACTCGATGATGCATCAAGTAGAAAAAGAATACGCGTTTTTTTAACCGGTGTTTGCGCGAAGGAAAAAAGAGGGATTAAAAATAAAGCTGTAAAAAATGTTCGAAGAAATGCTTGGCGTAAGTTGAATGTTGTAAGGTGAGAGTTGTAAGTTGAAAATTTGCCATTGGATAAATCATTCGAACTTCTGACTTCTGACATCAGACATCGATTATCTTCATTAAAGCTGCTAACTCCAAGGCTCTGTGAATTCATATAAAATGCCATTAATAATCTCCGAGTGTTTCCGGTAATTGAGCTAACGCTTTTGCCAACTGTTCATCATTGGGCGCAATACCGTGCCATTCGTGAGTACCTTCCATAAAATCAACCCCCTTGCCCATAATTGTTTTCATTAATATGCAAATTGGTTTCCCCTTACCCAACATAGTCTTTGCTTTTTCTAAAACGGAAATTATTTCATCCATATTGTTTCCATCCATCGTTAAAACGTCCCAATTAAATGCTTTCCATTTAGCTTCAAGGCTCTCAAGATTCAATACATGTGTTGTACTGCCATCAATTTGTTGTCCATTATAATCAACTGTTGCAATTAAATTATCTACTTTATTATGCGCGGCAAACATGATGGCTTCCCAATTTTGAGAGCCTTGAAGCTAAATGGAAAGC
>JANNYV010000589.1:0-5772 GCA_031410275.1 Bacteroidota bacterium | reverse complement strand
AAAAGTTACGGAGTAGAAGTGCCTTCATCCCAAAAGCCCATCTTTCCAAATTTTTCAATGCGCTGACTTACTCTTTCTTCTGCAGGAATTTGCTGCAATTCTTTTATCACCGGAATTAAATAATCTTTCAAATGTTGTGCCGCCTCATCATAATTCCAATGTGCTCCACCAAGAGGCTCTTCAATAATTCCATCCACTAACCCAAACTTCAACATATTATCAGCAGTTAATTTTAGTTGTTCCGCCGCAACTTCTTTCTTCTCCCAGCTACGCCATAGAATTGTACTGCAATTCTCCTGAGAAATAACAGTGTACCAACTATTCTCCAGCATAAACACCCTGTCTCCCACTCCAATACCCAAAGCACCACCACTGGCACCTTCACCAATTATCACGCAAATAACCGGAACCTTTAAACGGATCATTTCATAAATATTCCTGGCAATTGCTTCACCCTGTCCACGCTCTTCTGCCTCCAGCCCGGGATATGCACCGGGGGTATCAATTAATGTAACAACAGGTTTATTAAATTTTTCCGCCAGTCGCATCAATCGCAATGCTTTACGGTAGCCTTCTGGATTTGCCATTCCAAAGTTACGAAGTTGTCTCATTTTTGTATTCACACCTTTCTGATGACCAATGACCATGACACTTTGTTCATCATTCAGCATTGCAAACCCACCTACTATGGCTTTATCATCCTTCACATTTCTATCTCCATGTAATTCCTGATATTTCGAAAATATTCTCGAAATATAATAATTGGTATAAGGTCGTTCAGGATGACGGCTAAGTTGTACACGTTGCCAGTCGTTGAGATTTGAATAAATATCCTTTCTAGTTGTTTCTATTTTCGCATTGAGTTCTTTGATAGCGGAACTTACATCTACTTTTGTTTTCTCTCCGACTTCCTTAATCTTTTCAATTTCCTCGTAAAGGGCTTCGATCGGTTTTTCAAAATCTAAATATTGCATCGTTCGTTTTTTGTAGCTCAAACGTACATTAAATTGTTCATTTGTAAAAGTTGAATTAGAAAGATTTTGAAAATTTTAAAACTTGGTTATCTTTGCACTCCATTAAAACTACGGACCGGTAGTTCAGTTGGTTAGAATGCCGCCCTGTCACGGCGGAGGTCGCGGGTTCGAGTCCCGTCCGGTCCGCCTCGCAAAATGAGAATGATTGTTCAAATTCTTCAACATTCATTCTCATTTTCTTTTTGCTTCTCCTTCTTATTTTTTATATCCTCGTTCCGATTAATTCCCCAAGCGCTTAATTACTCTTAATGCATGCGTGCGTTTACCACTCTGTTTACTAACAATTCCTTCGTTATCAATATAGTCAATAACAACCTTACCCGATTTTTCTGATGCATGTATAATTTCAAAGGAGTTTAATAAAACACCTACGTGCGAAATCAAACCTTCCCCATTTTCAAAAAAAGCCAAATCACCGCATCCTGCATCTTGCAAAAAATCGAGGATGCTACCATGTTCAAATTGTTCGGATGCAAAACTTGTCAATGCAATGCCAAAGAAACGGTAAAGTATTTGACTAAGGCCTGAACAATCGATACCTGCCTGCGTGATGCCTCCCCACATATATGGAGCATTAAGATATGGAAATAAAATAGAGCGAATTGTTTCTTCGTCCCTGTTTATATTTTTCAACGAAAGCCCGCTATCATTTGTATTTTCATTGTCAAAATAAAATGTGCCGATCACTTCATCCCAAGTTATCCTCTTATCGAGACTGTTCGCGAAACAAATTTGCACCACCGGCAAATCAAATTCAGTTTCATTTATTTCAACAAATTGAGCTTTTAACACCCAACCTTCGGTATCATTGAATTTATTTCTAATTTTAATCCAGATGCCATCTTCATCATATAATAATTCCGCTCTGTCATTACACAATAATTGGGTAATCAACTCACATTGATGAGCGGCTTCTTTCATCATGTTCGCAATACGAACAATGCATTTTAATTTTTGATTCATATGAACTGCAAACATAAGGTTTTTAGTTATTGAGTTAATGGGTTATTGGGTTACGGGTTACGGGTTTGTACATTTTGCAATAACTTAATAACTATTAACTTAATAACTATTAACTAGTACCAAAAATTAGTACATTCGTTTTCCAAACTGTGGGTAATATACTTAAGAACCATACCGACGATGAGCTACTGCAGATTTACCGTGCAAAAAGAAGTGCGGAAGTCATCACAGTATTGTTTAATCGATATTATCATTTGGTGTATGGTATTTGCATGAAGTATTATAGAAATACAGACAATGCAAAAGACAGCACCATGTTGATTTTTGAAAAACTCATGGATGATATTCCCAAACATGAGATTCAATATTTTAAAGCTTGGCTTTATCGTGTGGCTCAAAACCATTGCCTAATGCAGCTTCGGAGTAAGAAGTATCAAACGGTTTCTTTTGATATCATACATGAACATGGTAGCAGTGTGGAATATGATGACGAGGTGCATCCCGCCGTCGTTAAAGAAGAAATGCTCAACAAAATGGAACATGCCATGACCGAATTAAATGATGACCAACGAAAATGTGTTGAATTATTTTATTTAGAAAAAAAAACCTATACAGATATAATGCAGTTAACCGGCTTTACATTTATGCAAGTAAAAAGTTTTATTCAGAATGGGAAACGAAATTTAAAAATCAAAATGACGACCATATCCAATGAATAACCATTCCAATATATGGACTCCAAGTAACTGTCTCAGCAAAAGTCAGTTGATTGGTTATATTCAACAAAAATTGGATACCGACGAAGTGTATCTCATTGAAAGTCATCTCAACGATTGTACACTATGTTCTGATGCATTGGATGGTTTAATGAATGAAAATATTGAAACTACACAAGAACTCATAGCCGAAATTAAATCAGAAATCGAAGAAAAAATAAAACTACTTCATCCTCCGGAAAAATCAGAACGAAATTCAATCACTGGTGTAAAAACCGGAATAGAAAAAGGTAAGCAGTCTGTAACTTTCAACCCCTTAAAAAAATACCAATGGCTTGTTGCAGCTAGTATTCTATTACTCATAAGTTTAGGGGGATATTCTGTTTATTCTTATATAAAATCTCAGCAACAGGCATTGGCACAAAACCATGAGTCTTCAAAAGTAAGTGATGCTGATTATAAAAAACCTGAAAATGCAAATGCGAATGAAATTACGAGTCTTCAGATAAATCCATCAGATAGTTTTCATCAAACTCCAAAATCAAATTCAAAAAATGAAAAGGTAAGTGAAGCACCCGCGCCGGCTAATTCCAAACAATTTAAAAATCTGGAACGAAATGCTATGCCGGCTGCACCCCAGAAACAAGTCCCAGTTTCATCAGATTATAGCAAAATTCCTGAAGCCAATGAAAAAGTAAAAGAGGAAAAACCTGCTGTCGATGAAACGATTTCGCCTAACCAGGGAGTCTCTAATTATTATGAAGATAAGAAAATTAATGAGCCTCAAAAAGAACAAT
Source organism: Bacteroidota bacterium (assembly GCA_031410275.1). Lineage (GTDB taxonomy): Bacteria > Bacteroidota > Bacteroidia > Chitinophagales > Chitinophagaceae > OLB11. Next base: position 2,262 of record JANNYV010000589.1, on the reverse strand, counting down.
TGGCAAAGAAGAAAAGTAGTGGAGGAATGAGCAACTCAAAATATAATAATGCACCCGGCACCAAACAACTTTCTTATCCTCCTCAACAAAATAATACATACAACTCAAATAATACAAAAACTGAAGATGTGCCGGCTACAGAATTAGCGAATACGTCTACGAATGATGTCAAAGATGAAATAAGTGATTACGAAAATGCGATGCAGTATTATTCACATGGTGAATATAAAAAGAGCATTCGTTATTTTGAAAAGGCATTAAAGACTGCAGAAGGAAATCAAAAAGAGGATATCCAATTTCAATTGGCAAATGCCTATCATAAAACCGGTAAAAACAGTAAAGCGGAAAAATTGTTTGAGGTATTAGCGTTGGGAAAAAAATACAAGACTCAAGCAAATGAGCAACTACTAAAAGCGAAAAAATAAATGCTATTTTACAGGAGGAAAATTTTTTACTTTCTTCATTACTTCTGCTTCCAATCCTTTTTTATATTCCACCACCTTTTTTTGTATCGTAGCATTCGACGTTCCAAGAATTTGCAATGCTAAAATACCGGCATTCTTTGCAGCATTCAAAGCAACCGTAGCAACCGGGACACCATTTGGCATTTGCAAAATAGAAAGTATAGAATCCCAACCATCTATTGAATTACTCGATTTTACCGGCACACCAATCACAGGCAATGGTGTAATACTTGCGACCATACCCGGCAAATGCGCTGCCCCACCCGCTCCTGCAACTATGACTTTAATTCCTCTATCACTTGCTTTTACTGCGTATTCCATCATACGTTTAGGTGTGCGATGCGCTGATACAATCGTGCATTCATGCGCAATATTTTGAGAAGAAAGAAAATCAGATGCATCTTTCATTACATTCCAATCGCTGTCGCTTCCCATAATAATACCTACTAAAGGCTTTTTACTTTCAATGTTTGCTTTACCCATTGTGCTATTTTTTTTGCTTCATTTAATAAATTATTTGTGACAGTTACATGACCCATTTTTCGGAATGGCTTGGTTTGTTTTTTGCCATAGATGTGAATATGTACACCTTCATGTGCCATACATGTTTCAATATTTTCGTAATATACATTTCCCGTATAGCCTTCTGCTCCCAACAAATTTACCATGACAGAAGGAATTTTTACCTGTGTACTTCCTAAGGGTAAATTTAATACACCGCGCAAATGTTGTTCGTATTGCGAAGTCTCACTGCTTTCGATGGTTTGATGACCACTGTTATGGGGACGTGGGGCGACTTCATTAATAAATAAATTGTCACTTTTATCAATAAAAAATTCTACCGCAAGTAATCCGCAAATATTTAATTTTTCAATTAATTCAGAAGCAATTTGTTTTGCCTTGCTTATAATTTCAGGTTCAATATCTACTGGATACAATAGCATATCTAACATATTGGCTCCTTCTACAAAATCCATTGCTACTGCATCATAACAAACAATTTGACCATGATCATTTCGCGAAGCAATAATTGCAATCTCTATTTTCAAATCTACTTTGTCTTCAACTAAGCATGCTGTATCTAATAATTTTTCACAATCATCTAACGTATTAATGATTTGCACACCTCGTCCATCATAACCATCTTTTCTACTTTTTTGAACAAAGGGAAAATTAATTTCACCACGCTTAATTGCATTTAAAACATCTTGTTTATTTTCATACAAAATAAAGTCAGACGTCGGTAAGTCATTCGCTTTAAAAAACATTTTCTGCAAACCTTTGTCATTAATTATTTCCAACGCCTTAGGGTCCGGATGAACTGTAACACCGGCTTCCTTTAACGCATGCAACGCATCTACATTTACATGTTCAATTTCAATTGTCAACACATCACAATCTTTCCCAAAATTATAAACAGTATCATAATCCTGCAAACTACCCACATGAAATTCATTACAAGCTAACCGTCCCGGAGCTTCTTCATCAGGGTCTAACACTTTTGTATATACGTCCCAGGTGCGTGCACATTGCAACAACATTTTACCAAGTTGCCCGCCTCCAAGTATACCTAATTTTTTTTGGGTGGAAAAGAAAGATGAATTCATGATTTGCGCCAAAGATAATTAGAGAATTTGGAAATGAGAATACTTACATTTTGGAATTTAACTTTTTGCAGCGATATATAGTTGACATTCGTATCTGAAACAAAAGAAGAAAAGCTATTTTTGTCGACATAAATCCTTTATGACAAAACACGTATTATTTCTTGGGCTGCTATTCTTCATGATAGCTTGCA
>JANNYV010000588.1:0-3987 GCA_031410275.1 Bacteroidota bacterium | reverse complement strand
GGCTTTTTCCGCACCGCTATTTTCAGATTCTTCCCTTTTAGTGATGGAATCATTTTTTAGTACCAACACCCTGTAAGCCCTTCGCGTACCTTCTTTGTCTCTTTTTTCTACATATTCTCGTTTCTGGATCGTAGAAATTGTCGGTGCATAGGTGGACGGGCGGCCGATGCCGAGCTCTTCTAATTTTTTGACCAACGAGGATGAGCATCTAATATTTTATAAATAAGCGATTGTTTTTCTGAGCCGGTTGCATCTTTAATGTCTAATTTTTTTGCAATGTCAAGCAACTCAGGAACGATCATATCGTTCAATTGAAGAATGTCAAAATTCATACGTAAGGGGTATTTTCGTTAAGAACGAACAATGTTTGAAGTAAAATGAAAATAAATTTTTTGAAGTAGAAAGAACCCTGTGATAAAACTGGCTGTTACTTCATTATCTGAGTAGCTTTCTGATGCAAGTTTACACTACTTTTTCAGAATGACAAAATTAATTTTAATTTTCACATTAAAATAATTTCAGAAAATGAATGGCAAATCGGATGCCAAATTTTAGTTTTAATTTTCAAATGTGCTGACTTGAATATAAGATTTTAAACGGGATAGCCCTTTTAGAACAAAAATAATATGGAAGATAAGGAATGAAACTTGCGAAGAGTTTGTAAAAAGTTTAGCACATTTGCCGGATAGAAATTTCACAAGAGCTATTGATTAAATGATATTGTATAATAAACAAAATACGCAATTGACGGAAGAGCGCAATGCAAGGATGGATCATGTGCTGAATCATCGGCAAAATGATTTAACAGTCGTTCTAGAAAATGTAAATGATCCTCATAATATTGCAGCGGTTTTGCGCACATGTGATGCCGTAGGAATTATGGAAATATTTGTGTTGAACACAACGGTGAATACCTATAAAAATTTTGACGTCAGGAAAAGCTCAAGTGCAAATAAATGGATGATGGTGCATCAATACACTGACGTAGAAGATTGCTTTAAACATATACGAAAACAATATAAGACAATTTATGCAACTCATTTAAATGTGGATACGAAGGATTTATACGCTCTTGATTTAACAACGTCTGTTGCTATGGTTTTTGGAAATGAACGAAATGGGATTTCGAAAGAAACCTTGGAATTTTGTGATGGTAATTTTATTATCCCTCAGGTCGGCATGATACAATCACTCAATATTTCAGTGGCATGTGCTGTTAGTTTATATGAAGCATTCAGGCAAAAATCTGAGCAGGCACATTATGCGACAAAAAAAATAAATACATCCCAGGAAGCTAAATTGCTGAATCAGTGGGGTTTGAAGAAGCATTAAAACGGATAGTGAAAGAACATATAGTTGCGCACTTTTAAAACTTATTATATTGAGATTATTAAAAACACATATGAATAATATTTATATTCAATGATTTTGCTGTTAAATATTTTGAAATGTTAAATTTTAACTTTATGTTTACTCCGTTATTTAACTTTTATGAATTTAAAGTTTGATTTATTCCCTTTAATTGTCAACCGTTTAAACCAAAAAAATATGAATAGAACAAAGAAATAAGAACTACTTTAACCTAATTAAAATACATAAATCCTAACCTGCTTTAATTATTTTACTAAAAAAACAATTTTACTAATAAACAAAAAAAAATCAAAATGAATAGAACAACTAACAAAAACAAACTCAAGGCAATTGCCTTAACCGTATTATCTCTTGCGGGTATAACTTCGTTTGCACAAGGCCCTGCAGTGGGTTCAAACGGTTATGATGCTTGGAAACAAACTTTAATTACTCCGGGCGCCAACGCACCTGTAAGTAGTAATTCGATTAACCCATTACCAACAGGGTCCGCACCGGGTTGCTATTTCGGCCCTGATGCATCTTATTCAGTATTACCAGCAAATGATGATGGCTCTACAGGGTTAATTACTTTACCTTTTACTTTCTGCTTGTATGGTCAAAACTTTACAAGTTGTTTTGTAAATAACAATGGTAATGTGACCTTCACTACATCTACCGGACAATTTTCTGCTTCTGGTTTTCCAACCGGTACTTCCTTGAAAATGGTTGCTCCTTTTTGGGCTGACGTTGATACAAGAGGTGCAGGAAGTGGTTTAACAAAATACAAAGTGGAAGCACACAGAATGGTTGTAACTTGGCCTGGTGTCGGTTATTTCTCATTTCAAACGAATTTGTTAAATACATTCCAATGCGTTATTACTGATGGTACTGATCCGGGCATCGGAATTGGTAACAATGTTGCATTTTATTATGGTGATATGCAATGGACCACAGGTTCAGCTTCTAGCGGTGTTGGCGGATTTGGCGGTATACCTGCAACTGTTGGTATTAATGCAGGTAACAATGTTGACTTTGTGCAAATCGGTCGTTTCAATTTAAACAACTCTAGCTATGATGGTGGTGGCGGAAATAATGATGGTGTAAATTATCTTGACTATGAATGTTTTACATTTAATGTTTGTGGTACAGGTAACCAACCACCTGCTGTTGTTGGTGCACCTTCAGGGAATACGATTACAATTCCTTGCGGAACTACAGGGACGTTAAATTTATCGTTCTTACCTCCGGAAATTGCTCAACAAGTTTCTACTGCAATTAATACTGGTGGTCTTTGTAATACAACGATCAACTCAAATACAACGGGTGCTGTTTCTTCAACAAGTGTTTCTATCACTGGTGCTGCATGTAATGTGGGTACTCACCATATTATTTATACAGCAACAGATAATTTCGCAATACCTGCAAGTACAACTGTTGATATCACAGTTATTGTAACTCCATGTGCAAATGTTCCAACAATTTCTCAATGGGGATTATTAATCCTTTGCTTAGTTTCATTGAGCATTGGTATGATCTTTATTTATAGAAGAAAAAATTCATTTGCAATTGCAGGTGATAATAACAATGCATAATATGGGACCAAACGGCAACGCTACATTATTTGATAAGGCAATATATGTAAGAGTATTTGCAGTATTGTTAGGTCTTTCAATAATAGGCTTATTCTTATCTTATATTTACTTCGGGAGTTTAACTATTGTAGATACCCTTGGTACTATTGTTAGTTCAGCTATCGTTGCTTACATGGCTCACTTATTTATTCTTTCACAAAAGAATGAAAATGGCTAGTTGATAACATTTTTAAATTTATAAAGTCAGGAGTATCTTAATAGGTACTCCTGTTTTTTTTAGAAAAAATAAATTCTCCTTTCTTCAAATTTCCATATTTCCAAATTAGCATTATCTTCGTTCTGAAAATGCATTCTGTAAAACCAACTTGTAGTATTAAAAATTATTCGTGAAGCAATAACTTATGAAAAAAAAGCAATCTCCAATTACACCCTCTTCAATTTCTGTAACACAAGCATCAAAACCTGAAGTGAAGAAGTCGAAAATATTATTGTATTTTATTATAAAATTTGCTGTATTTTTTTTGTTGTTCGAAGCTTGCTATTTTAACGATTATCTTTATAATCATATTTTTTTTCCAATCAATAAATTATTTGCATTTGAAGCTTCTAAGGTTTTGTCTTTGATTGGTATTCCGGCAACAAGTAGCAGTGAATCAATTTCGAATGGTGTGTTTTCGATTAGCGTAAAGCAGGGATGCGACAGTATTGAAGCACTTGCTATCTTTGTTTGTGGTGTATTGGCATTTCCTTCTGCTATGAAAGTTAAACTGCTCGGATTGCTTTATGGATCGCTTATTATATTATGTATGAATTTAATTCGCCTAGTCCATTTATTTTGGATAGGCTTATATCATCATGATTTATTTGACCTTTTTCACTTAGAAATATGGCAAGGTTTTTTTATTATTCTTTCAATTGTGTTATGGATATTATGGGTATTAAAGGCTGTAAAACCAGTTAAAATTTCAGGTAATGATTAATAAAAAGCAACTATTGACATCGGTAGTCATTCTTGTCTCAGTTTATCTTTTGCTACTCCTTCCCG
>JANNYV010000587.1:0-1924 GCA_031410275.1 Bacteroidota bacterium | reverse complement strand
TGACTTTGCCTTCTGCATCCTCCATTCGCCACTCACCATCTTCGCTATGCAGCGTCTTGCCCGAGTCCGGGTAGTGGCAGACATCGCGCGTCACGCGCGGGCCGACCACCACGTACGAACTGGGACGCGCGGACTCGTTGCGCACATGGTGCGCGTTGGCGCCGCCAGCCAGCCAGCCGGCGGCGTCGCCCGCCTCAAGCACGTGCGGGCCGTCGTTTTCCACGATGGTGAGCTGACCGGAAACGACAAACAGGAACTCGTCCTCATTCTCATGCCAGTGCCTGTTCGAAGACCTGCCGCCGGGATGCAGCGTCTGCAGGTACGCGCCGTATTGCTTGATGCCCGCCATGTCGGAGAAGCTCGTCGTATCCATCTTGCCGAAGTTCGGTTGATCTGTGGTCTTGCTGCGTGCATCGGCTTTGCGGATGATCATCTTCAGCGACCTTTTTCAGTGTTGCGTGACGACGATGGGCGCGCCTTTGGTGATGATCATCGTGTGTTCGTATTGCGCTGACAAATTGCCGCGCACGCCCACCAGCGTCCAGCCATCGGACGTCTCGGTCACCACGCGGCTATTGGTTGAGAGGAACGGTTCGATGGTGATCACCATGCCGTCTTTCAACACGCGCTTGTCGGTTGGATCAAAGTATCCGGGGATGTGCTCCGGTGCTTCATGCAACGCGCGGCCCACGCCGTGGCTGCCGAGGTTTTCGATCACTTTGAAGCCGTATGTCTTCGCCGTTCGCTCGATAGCAGCGCCGATGCCGTTGAGGGGCTGGCCCGCGCGGGCACCCTTCATGGCTTGCTCCAATGCTGTGCGAGTGGCATGGCACAACCGCGTTTTCTGTGCGTTGGTCGGCGGCACCACTCGCGTTCCGCCGGTGTCGGCGAAGTAGCCGCCCAACTCGGCAGACACGTCGACGTTTAACACGTCGCCCGCGCGAATTACGCGATCACCGGGGATGCCGTGCGCGGCCTCCTCGTTAATGCTGATGCAGGTTGAGCCGGGGAAGTTGTACGTGAGCTTCGGCGCGGATCGTGCGCCATGTCTTGCAAGTAATTCTTCGCCCAGCGCATCCAGCTCGCGCGTCGTCATACCCGGCTCGGCAGCGTCGAGCATGTCGTGCAGCACGGATGAAACGATCTTGCCTATGCGCTTGAGTGCGACGACATCGTCTTCGGTTTCGATGGTCATGTGGTCTCCTATCTGAATGCCTTAGATTATCCGGCAAAGGAGATGCTTGCGCGCTAGTCCATGTGCTCCATGTCTTTGGGCATGGTGACCCACGAATGCATCCGGTCTTCATAGACCGAAAACGATGGTGCGGGGAAGCTCGAATCGGCGAAGGCTCCGACGGGGATCACAATGCTGTCCGCTCTGCCTTCGATGACGTAATACACCGTGTCACCGCAGGTGGGGCAGAAGGTGAACTTGCACCTTCCGCCTTCGTCTCCAACACGGACATACTCGGTGCCTGTTCCACTGATCTCGACTGCTTCTCGCGCAAACCTAGCTTGCGCAGCAAAGACGCTGCCGGTCCTACGCTGACACACATAGCAATGACACACCGATACGCGGATCGGTTCTCCAGAAACTTTTGCCGTGAGCTGGCCGCACGTGCAGGACGCGATTCGACGTGTCATAGCGAGACCTCCGTTTCGTGGCAAACCGAACGCGCGCGCTGCTTCATGCCAGATTGATCTTTGCCACACGCGCCGCGTGCCGCCCGCCTTCGAATGTTGCGCTCAAGAAGGCGTCCACGACGTCAATCGCAGTGCCCGTGCCCACGACTCGCGCCCCGATACAAAGCACGTTGGCGTCATTGTGCTGGCGAGCCATCCGCGCGCTCAAGGGCTCGCTGCACACCACTGCGCGCACGGCGGCATGCCGATTGGCCGAGATGGACATGCCCACGCCCGTCCC
>JANNYV010000586.1:0-1643 GCA_031410275.1 Bacteroidota bacterium | reverse complement strand
ATTTACTTGCCAGATTCATGGATGAATGTCCGTGATGGGTTCAATGAAATGAAAGTATCATTGGAAAATTTTATGGTTACCAGTGACCGAATTGGTTCAATAATTTACTATGACCATATTATAATTAATAAAACTGATTTTCCAGAGGATATATATACAACAATTATTAAAGATAGAGTAGTGTATCATAAGGGGCGAGATAAATATTATCGATTAGATGAGGTTGATCATTATGACATTACTTTACAAGAGTATGTTGAAGGTGAGGGTTTTTATTCAAAATTTGAATATGAATATATATCAGACCGTAAAGAAGAGAATGGAGGTTTTTTAACAGTTAACCCAAGAACACCAACACATGATGAAGGATTAGTAGATTATTATTGGCCTACAATTGAACAAATTGAATCCAACAATCTTCCATACCCACCACCCGAAATGATTGAAATGAGTATAAAGGAATTTCAAAAAAATGCATGGAAAAAAAAAATACAAACAGAATGAGAACTGCCATATGGGGTACTCCAATACCTGTAGAGGAACAACAATCGATGCGGGTGCGAGTTATTGGTGAACAGAAATTAAAAAGGGAGTGTATTAGATCATGTTTCATTCCACCCAATCAATACCCTACAGTTGAATCATTATTGTCAGTCATGACTGAAGAATTAAACAAGTGCGTTGAAAAAATTTTTATAAAGGAAAAGGCGCATCCAAACTATTCAAATTACAAACGAAATGGAAAATATGTTTGGATGAATTTGGCTGCAGAAAGAAATCAAGTAAACCCATTAAAATTGGTAATGTTGACTGCAAGTGACCACTTTTACAATAATCAAATTACATTCAAAGTACATTTTGCAAAAGAGCTACAATTTCAATTAGGATATACTGATTATCCAATGCTTGATTTGGGGTGGTTTACTATTAAAAATATTACCATTGAAGCTTTCCACTACCCAGACTTGTTTCGCAACACACTTCGTTCATTATGGATATTTTGTGACATTGTTCAACCGAGTTTTGTGGGAGGGAATCTCGCACCCTATTACGTTTTCTTCCAGTTGATACATCGACACATCAAATATCATATGAAGTTGTTAATATTTTACAATTCAAACCAATTGCACGTTGTAGTATCGAATCAATAAAAATTTGGTTTGCAGAGGATTTTAGGGGAATCCCATTATGGATGTCGTCTGATTCACATGTTCGAATTGAGTTTCAACGAACGTAAACAGTGATTATTGATGAGGTATAACCAAACATGCTGTCAGATTTTTCATTCACAATGGTTAGTGATAGAGGGCAAGGCGGCGATTTTTTTAATACATGTAACCGAGTATTAGACTTTCAAACCAGACCATACGAAGTGTGTGTTCGAGACATGTTATTTTTACCCGGCGCATGGCAAACGGTACGGGAAGGTTCAAATTCATTCAAATTAATTACTGCAAATGTATATAAAGATAATAATGGTAATGAAGAATGGGTTGGTTGGGAAGCATCTTTCAATGAATCGATAATAAGAAATAGCTACCAATCATCACAACATAGAAAAATAAAAATGAAATTGCCGCCAGGCATGTATACTGATCGACGAGAATTTGTAAAAGCCATCAATGGCGTCATCGTTGAAGCAT
>JANNYV010000585.1:0-2980 GCA_031410275.1 Bacteroidota bacterium | reverse complement strand
GAATGTCAGGAATGAGTGTATATGCTGTGAATGCTCAATCGGTCAATATTAAATTTACCGAGTACGATTTGCCAAACGGCTTACACGTTATCCTTCACGAAGACCATACCATTCCAACCGTTGCTATTTCGGTGTTGTATCATGTGGGTTCTAAAAATGAAGAATCTACCCGTACCGGCTTTGCTCATTTCTTTGAACATTTATTATTTGAAGGAAGTGATAATATTGGTCGCGGTGAATACATGAAACTTGTACAAAATAACGGAGGTGTGATTAATGCAAACACATCATTCGATAGAACCTTTTATTTTGAAACATTGCCTTCTAATAAATTAGAACAAGGTTTGTGGATGGAAAGTGAGCGTATGCTACATGCAAAAATTGATGATATTGGTTTAGAAACGCAACGTAAAGTGGTGAAGGAAGAAAAAAAGCAACGATATGAAAATACCCCATATGGTCGTTTGCTCGAACAGATATTTAAAAATTCATATACCGTGCATCCATATCAATGGACACCGATTGGCGAAGCACAATATATCGATCAGGCTTCCTTGTCAGAGTTTATGGATTTTTATCATACCTATTATGTACCGGGAAATGCAACCTTATCTATTGGCGGTGATATCAATATCAATCAAGCTAGATCATGGATTGATAAATATTTCAGCACCATACCTAGAGGAACAAAACCAATTGTACGACCTACCATTAAAGAGCCTGCACAAACTGCGGAAAAGCGTGTCACATTTTACGATAAGGTTCAACTGCCTGCAGTAGTACTTGCTTATCATGCACCTTCACAAGGAACACCGGATGCATACGCATTAGAGATGTTAGGAAAAATTTTGTCCGAAGGAAAAAGTTCTCGCTTACAAAAACAGGTTGTTGACAAACAACAAAAGGCAGTGGCCGCCGGCGCGTTTAGTTTGCCTTCTGAAGATCCGGGAATGACCATGATGTATGGCATTGGGAATATGGGTGTAAAACCTGAAGACTTAGAAAAAGCAATGAATGATGAAGTTGATCATATTGTCAACAATCCGGTAAGTGCCGATGAATTACAAAAATGTAAAAATCAAATTGAGAATGAATTTATTTCTCAAAATCAACGGGTATTAGGCATAGTCGAAAACCTTGCGAATTATCATGTTTATTTTGGTAATACCAATTTAATTAATACAGAATTAGACCGGTATATGAAAGTAACCGTAGCCGATATGCAGGCTGTTGCTAAAAAATATTTTACCAAGAATAATCGACTAGTCTTGTATTATTTACCGGATAGCAGTAAAAACTAACTCAATAAACAACATTCAAAAAAACTTTAAATAATTCAAAAATGAAAAAATTCATTTTAAATATAGCAGCAGTACTCATGATAAGCAATGCAGTATCTGCGCAAACACTCGACAGAAGTATACGTCCGAAAGCAGGCCCTGCGCCTGAAATACAAATGGGGACAGCTCAATCATTTATATCGACCAATGGCATTAAAGTATATGTGGTAGAAAATCACAAACTGCCTGTGGTGTCATATTCAATCGACTTCGATATTCGCCCTGAAGTGCAAGGTGATATGGTAGGCTTTCAGGATTTTATTGGTGACTTGCTAACCGCCGGGACAAAAACAAAAACAAAAGATCAATTCAATCAGGAGTTAGATATGTTAGGTGCTACATTGGCTATTGGCAATGATGGAATTTATATGCAAACACTGAAAAAAAATTCAGATAAATTATTAGCCCTTTGTGGTGAGGTATTGATTAGTCCGAACTTTTCTAAAACAGAATTAGACAAATTAATAAAGCAAGCAAAGTCAGGCCTTGCACAAGAGCTTGATGATCCTGAAGCAATGAGTCAACACATTACTTCAATTTTAAACTATGGAAAAAAACATCCGTACGGAGAAATGATGACTGAAAAAAGTGTCGACAAAATTACATTAGAGCGATGTAAAAAATTCTTCGAAACATACTTCCGTCCGAATGTGGCTTATATGGCTGTCGTTGGTGATATTACATTGGCAGAAGCAAAAGCACAGGTTGAGAAAAATTTTAGTAAATGGGAAAAGAAAGATGTGCCACGTGCAACCTATCCAACACCAACTCCTCCAAAAGGTGCATCGGTTGGTATTGTCAACAAATCAGGTGCTGTACAAAGTGTCATCAATGTGACCTATCCGGTAGATATGAAACAAGGTTCGCCTGACGAAATAAAATTGAAAGTGGCGAATGGTATTTTGGGTGGCGGTAGCACGGGACGATTATTTCAAAACCTTCGAGAAACACATGCATGGACTTATGGCTCCTACTCTTCAGTACGAAGCGATGAGTTGCCTTATGGTGGAAGTTTTTCTGCGACCGCTAAAAGTACCACATCGGCGAGTGATAGTTCGGTGGCAGAAATTTTAAAAGAAATGACCAGGCTTCGCACTGAATTAGTTCCTGAAGAACAATTGCAAGGCGTGAAAAATTATATGGCAGGAACATTTGCATTAGGGTTAGAAGATCCTAAAACATTAGCTCGTTATGCGATTAATGAGAAGAAATATAGTATGCCAAAAGACTATTACAGAAATTATTTAAAAAATGTTGATGCGGTAACAGCTAAGGATGTAATGGCGATGGCAAATAAATATATTACGCCTGGGGTTGCTTATATTACTGTAGCCGGAGACAAGAAATTAGTGGCAGAGAAAATGAAAAAATTTGGACCTGTTACCATTTATGACATCAATGGTAATCAAGTAGATGATACCGCGCCAGCAGTCATTCCTTCGAACGTGTCAGCCAAAAGTATTTTGCAAAAACATATTGATGCAACCGGTGGTGCTGCCGCTTGGCAAAAAGTGAATGATATGACCATGGTGATGAATATGGAAGTACAAGGAATGAAAATTAATGTCAACACAACACGAAAGGCACCGAATAAAATGTTGATTGATGTCAACATGATGGGCAACTCCCTTCAAAAAATT
>JANNYV010000584.1:0-1544 GCA_031410275.1 Bacteroidota bacterium | reverse complement strand
CATAGTATGACGCAACCATTGATTGGCAACGATTCAAACCATCCTGATCTTTGATTTGAGTATAAATAGCCAGACTTTTGTCGTAATAATTTAATACATTCAATGAATCGCGCTTAACCTGATAGTAGTACAATATGAATTCGTATGCTAAGGCCTTCTTTTTAAGAATAAAATTTCGTACTTGTTCATTGTTGGTTTTATTTAGAAGTTTATCTGCGAGGGCTACTAAAGGTTCTGCATACTTTAAATTGTCTTTTACATCACATTCATCACAAAGCATAGAATAGAGTTTCAATTTAGAAGTATCTTCTTGCGACTGTGTTACAAGCTTTTTCAACGAATCAATAACCCTTGATTGCGCTGACGAATTCATTGAAAAAAACAGAAATAATATGACTACTATCAGGCACTTCATTTTTTCACGATTTAAATTGTTTTTATTCTTGTATTGCGGTGATACTGTAAGGTAGTTTGAATCAATATATCATTTATCATTCCTTAAAAATTAATTATTCAATTTATTATGTATCGCTTTTGCCACAGCTTCACTTTTTGAATTGACATGCAACTTAGCATACATATTTTTAACATGGTAGCGAATCGTTTCAATTCCTATCTCCATTTCAGACGCAATCATTTTATAACTGTATCCTCGAACCAAATACGATAATACACTATGTTCCTTAGGAGTGAGTGTTTGTAATTCCTCCGTTTTATGAAATGGCGCTGCAAATAATTTTAGCACCTGTTTGGCAACCGATGGAGTCATGGGCGCACCACCGCTGTGCGCTTCTAGTATGCAATCAATAATTTTCTCGGGTGATGTTGTTTTTAAAAGATAGCCTGACGCACCATTACATACTGCCTGAAAAACCCGGTCATTATCATCAAAGACGGTGAGCATAAGAACAATTACATCGATATTAGCAGCACGAATAGCTCGTAACCCATCCAAGCCATTTTGAATAGGCATATCAATATCCAGAATAACAATATCGGGTTTGTAAAATTGAATATGCCTTACAACATCTTTTGTATGGTGATACACGCCACACAATTCTATCCGGGTTGAATCAATAAATAATTCAGTCAAGCCATCGATAAAATCTTCATTATCTTCAAAAAGTAAAACCCGGATCAAATACAATAATTTAGAGCTGTAAATGTAAAACAAATATCTTGCTGCATACCTACATAAATAGGGGGGTAAATTACGGATGACTCGAGCAAAAAAACGCTTGTAGGGTTAATCAGAATAATGCGTATAACCCTGCCAGCGGTTGCCGACGAACATTCACAGGGTTCCCGTGGAGAAACATGAGGGGAGGTAAATAGTATCGGGAGCAAAGAAACGTTGACAGGGTTAATCAGCATGATGAGGCAATTTGAAAATTTGAAAATGAAATTCATTATAGAATTAACTTATTCTCTAATTTGTATTTTCAAATTTTCAAATTGCCTCATCATGCTGATTAACCCTGTCAACGTTTCTTTGCTCCCGATACTATTTACCTCCCCTCATGTTTCTCCACGGGAACCCTGTG
>JANNYV010000583.1:0-4526 GCA_031410275.1 Bacteroidota bacterium | reverse complement strand
CACAGGGTTCCCGTGGAGAATCATGAGGCAAGTCAACTTATTCTCGGGAGCATACTAAAGAATTTGTGAATGTGAGAATTTGTGAATGTGAGAATGAATTTCTTCATTTTCGAATGTACAAATTTTCAAATTTTCAAATTCTCTTTACGGGTGATTTGAAAATACGAAGGCACTGATATTCGTTTCCACTGTACCACTATCCAATAAATCAACATTGCCATCACCGTTAATGTCGGTATTTAAATAACCAAAACTAAAATTAGAAATGTCTGCCTCAACCAAACCTAAATCCAATAAATCTAAATTCTCATCAACTTCAACATCGCCACTATAGATCGCAAAAATATTGCTCGCAATTTCTATTTCATTTGCACCATATGCTTTAGCCGGGTCAGCAGAAAAATTATAATTCGCAGGAATTGCACCTATTGATATAGGTAAAGCACTCCATGTTTGCACTGAGTTTCTATGTTTTATAACAACATAGTAGGAGCCCGAAAGAGAAGGGAATGTGCAAAGTGCCGTTCCGTTTTGATTTAAAATTGTTCTTACACTTGCAATCAATCCATAAGGTGAATTCTCATTTCGTAATTCAACTGTAATAGAATCTGTTGCAGTAGCCGTTGTAGGCTCTCCCTGATTAGCTAGCACAGGTAACATGGCGCTTGTTCCGTCCCAATATCCTTCAATATAACAGATAAGGTTTAAAATGGATGAACAAGAGTTAGCAAGATTTGCATCAGTTGAAGTGATGACTACAGCTGATGTTCCACTAGTCGGATTCACTGTGTTTGCACCACTTGGCCATATACCATCTGCATCTGTTGCAGGGCAACCAACAAGCGCTGCATTTGTGATTGCACGTTGCTCAATACGTTGTATTCCATTCGCATTTGTATTTGGAATGACTACACCATACGCACCGGAAATTGCTTCAACAAATGAAGAATAAAATGTGGCATAACTTGATACATTTGCACTGCCATCATTTTCAACAAATGATGCTGAGATGGGTCTGCCTGTACCGGCAATATTATCGTATAATACAACAAAGTTTTTATCCGTTGCAGATGATAAGCCTCTTAAACCGCTGCCATTATTGACTCCTGCGCTTGCTACTAAATTAATTACCTTGGCAGAATTTGTTGTGGTTAATCTTGTTACCACCGTTGTTCCATTTGCGCCATCATTTATATTTAGTCGAATGAATACATTATTCCCCGGAATAAAACGTGTTGCATTTCCTGTTGGTTCTAATGCGAACCATCCTGAATAAGCACCTGAACTATTGGTTGTAAACGTTCCGTAATTTCCTGTGGTTGATAAACTAGGGGAACTTGTTTTTGTAAATCCGGAAGGAGAAACAAAAATTGAATTCCCTGCACCATTCGATGTAGCTGCATCAGAAGCAATGACAATAGCAGTAAAATATCTGTACGTTGCATTTGGTAATAAATTATTTAAGGTTAAAAAACTTGTGAATGGAATACGATTTGTATTCGTGCCATTAACTCCTTGAATATATTGTGGCATTATAATATCGGTTAATGAAGGAACCGGTGAAACGATGAGTGTTTGAGGCACATCGATAGCTGCATTGTAATTACTGTTACCTGCTTGAGAAGCAGTAATGACAGTGCTTCCGGCACCTATAATCGTAACGGTATTCCCGCTGACGGTTGCCACATTTGTATTTGAACTTAAATAGGTTATGGTATTTCCTGAAGCACCACCGGTGGCTGTTAAGTTGAACGCAGGGTCACCAACTATTTTATTACTCAATGCACCAAAAATAATTGTTTGTGTAGCCGGCAAAATATTTGCACTCAAATTTGTTGGTAAAGTGACTGTATAATTTGATGCATTTGCTCCACTTAAAACTTGTGTCGATGTTACCGGAATAGATACACCTGCATTTCCATTGGCAAATGTTCCTGTGTTATTAATGGTAACAATATCGCTTCCAACAACCCCAACTAATGAAGAGCCTGTAATAGTTGCGTCGGTAGTACCATCATACATTTTGGCGGAAGCAATAGCACCGTTTACTGTAAGTGTTTTTGTATTAATCAATAAATTTTGTGTTTGATTCGGAGCGGCATAGTAACCTGAATTGCCACCTTGCAATGCAGTAATGGTTGTAGTTCCCGGTGCAATAATGATAAATGTATTTCCTGAAATAGTGACTACATTCGTATTTGAACTTGTGTATGATACTGGTAACCCTGAACTTGCTGTTGCAGTTAATGTAACAGGTGCATCGCCATATGTTGCATTTGATAATGGATTAAACGTAATGGTTTGATTTAATGTAGTAGGCGCATAAATATTTGCCGTCAATCCTGAAGGTTGTGATAATGCGTAGTTTGAAGCAGCACTTCCTGAAATTGAATAGCCTGTTACAAGAATTGGAACATTGTTGGCAACCGCCGGACTTGTAAATGAAGCTATTGCAGTTCCACCTAAAATGACATTACTGATATCAGAGGTTTCAACGCCAATTAAACTTGGTGTGCCGGTTAATGATGCATTTGTATTGCCATCATATACTTTATTATTTGCGGAAAGTCCTGAAATGGTTAAAGGCTTTGCAATAATATTGGCGCTTAATCCTAGCGGTAGTGTGAATGAATAATGCGATGCATCCGCTCCTGAAAGTGTTTGT
The DNA here is from genome assembly GCA_031410275.1 of Bacteroidota bacterium. Taxonomy (GTDB): domain Bacteria; phylum Bacteroidota; class Bacteroidia; order Chitinophagales; family Chitinophagaceae; genus OLB11. Next base: position 1,861 of record JANNYV010000583.1, on the reverse strand, counting down.
GTTGATGTTACAGAAATTCCTGTTGATGCAAATGATGTAGCAAAAATACCTGAACCATTTATGGTCACAACTTCACCACCAATAATACCGCTCAATACAGAACCTGTAATGGTAGCTGCATTGCTCGCATCGTACACTTTATTGGATGCTGTGGCGCTGGATATTGTCAATACTTTTGGGCTCACCACACTTGCTGCGAGTGCTATATTCACAGGGCTTGCGCCGCTGCTACTCAACACAATGTTTCCTGAATAAGTGGCCGGTGGTGCATCGTTTTTTAAATGAATATATACCGGTGTAGTAGGAGTCAATCCCGCATTTCCGACAGTTAAAATATCAGCATAAGGTCCGCCTGATGTCAATGAAATTTCTAAAAAACTGCTAGGTGGTGTTATTAAAATACCCGCTAATAAATCGATACCAAATACATTGAATGTTGCTTCTGATGAAGCGGTTCCATAAATACTTGAAAGAGATGAAGGCGTAAGTAATGAGCCTGTTACAGTCGGCGAACCGGTCACAACAATATTGAATGAAGGAAAGGTTGCCGCGGCGGCGGAATTACCATACCATCTTGTTGCATCTGCAAATAATGCTAATAAATTTGTTGGTGCATCTGACACTGAAACAGCATTCGATGCAGTACTTCCATTTGCAAAATAACTATTTGCATACGTACTGCTTGGTAAATTTAGAAAACAAGTAATCGGTAAAATACTTGTAGCGGGTTGCACTGTATTAGATGCGGTTGACGTAGCGTTTAATGCAATGCCATAATTCATTCCGAATAATAAGGTGATACCGCTTTGTGTGGCCCAATTCGTAGTACTTCCCTGAAAAATAAATAACTGATCACCGGAAGCATTAAAGGAAAAATTTGTTGGTGCACCCGAACTCCAGCCGGTTCCAGTCACTGTCATTCCATTCGCCCATGAAAGCACAGTACCTGCATTTAAATTGGAAGGTGCAGTAAAAGTTAAGAATCCTTCACCTGTTCTTCCTGTGGTATTGGTTCCTGTAAATCCATTGTCGGTAAAATTAATAACGGTGTTTGCCGCAATGTTTTTTAATAATACAACAGAAAATTTATCCGGGTTTGCTGCATTCACTGCAACAGGTGCGACATCACCGGCAGATAGCACAGTTTGGGCAAGTCCGAGTGAAGGGGCGCAAAGTGCCAGCATACAAAGTGGGACAAAAATGCGTTTGATTTTGCGAATGCTTTTCAGCCATATCGCTCTATAATTTCGTTTAGATTGTTGGGGTATTTTCATTTGTGAATTATTTTTTGAACACAAATGTATTTGTCAATCTACCTAATATAGACGACTGAAAAATTTAGTAATACTATCTTAATGGTTACATAATATTGAAACAAAAAGGATAACGATTTGGTCTTGATAAATTAATAATGAGGGTAGGGAAGACAGAGGATAGAGGATGCAAGTCAGGAGTAAATGAATTTGAAAATTCGTGAATTTGAAAATTTGAAAATAGGGTGACTCTGTAATTAGCATTGTCTCCAGTCTACCGTCGATCTGTATTCTCATTTTCAAATTCGCTCATTTTCAAATTTTAAAATTGCTTATCATTTCATCGTTTCGTAACGTTAATGTAATAATTTGATAACACTGCATTTCTACTTTTGCATCAACAAAAAAAAGTAAAAAACATGAAGAAAATTTTCTTATCAATCGTAGCGATTTTTTCGATTGCAATCGCTGCAAACGCAGGTGCTCCTGTAAAAACAATTTCCGGAAATATAAACGGAAATGTATATTGGAATTATGACACCATATACCTATTATCAGGTAAGGTCTACTTGATAATAGGTATATTGGAATTATGACACCATATACCT
>JANNYV010000582.1:0-3382 GCA_031410275.1 Bacteroidota bacterium | reverse complement strand
GTTAAAAATAAGGATGCAAGTTGGTAAGCATCAAGGAATAATGAATTATGAATACTTAGAAAATTTTAAATGAGTAACCCAATAACCTAATAACTTAATTCCGAAAGGACTCAATTTCATCTCAATAAAAAATAAGCCTACCTTTTTTTGTCAGCTTATATTACCAAATTATTATTTTTTTGCTACCTTGTACGAAAATTATGTTCGATAGGCAATGGAAGAAATAGCACGGTGTATAAATACATTTGAATCTGTCACACTCAAGCAATTGGATGGTGTGGAGCTTCAAAATAGAATTGATACAAAATACTTATTGTCCACCAAAGAACTTTTGCTATTGTTGGAGGGGATTCAGGGTAATCAATTCGCCTTAGATATCAATCATAATCGCATATTTAATTACCAAACAGTGTATTTTGATACCGCTGATTTTCAATTTTACAGGGATCATCATAATGGTTGTGTCAACCGGGTAAAAGTCAGAAGCAGGGAATATATTGAAAGCCATCTTTGTTTTTACGAAATTAAACGTAAATTATTTGGAACCAGAACTGATAAGCAACGAAAAAGAATTGAAGAAATTTATGATGAAGTGCCTCAAGAGGATTATGATTTAATTCAATATAAACGATTAGACGGAAAACCCATAGAGAAAAAATTGACCAATAATTTCAAACGAATTACGCTTACGAATAAAATATTTACAGAGCGCATTACCATCGATTTCGAAATTAAATTCAACAATGGAGTACGTGAAATTGAATTGCCCAACCTTGTTGTCATTGAAGTGAAACAAGGCAAAACAGATGTGTTCAGTAATACCATTCAAGTACTAAAGAAACTTAGGATACATGAAAGCAGTTTTAGTAAATACGTTGTTGGCGTTTCGCTGTTAGAACAAAATATTAAACACAATAATTTTAAACCATTACTTTTAAATATTAATAAATTAAACAATTATGCAGGACGCGGATAAAATTCTTAAAGAACTTAAAGATATCCCAATGGATTATACTGAATTGTTGATGCGATTCGGTATCAATATTGTCGCTATTTTTATCTTGGTAAGGCTCATCTATTACCCGACTCATAAAAATAAGGATTTCCTCTTCACCTTTTTTATCTTCAACTTTATCATCTTTACCCTGATGAGTACTACTCATATAAAACAGGGTGTGGCATTTGGTTTATTTGCTATTTTCTCAATTATGCGATATAGAACAGTAACTGTCCCTATCAAAGAAATGGGTTACTTCTTTATCTGCCTTGCTATCGGTATGATTAATGCGCTTTCTACCAATGAAGGAATCGGCTATTGGATAATGATAGGTTGTAATATAGCTATTTTAGTTTTAACAGTGATCCTTGATCGCTTCATTAATTTAACACATGAGAATGTAAAAGAAATTACATACGAACGGGTAGATTTAATTACCCCGGAAAGACGTGATGAATTGATGGATGATCTTAAGACAAGAACAGGATTACCGATTCACAGAATAGAAATTCATAACATCAACTTCTTACGAGATACGGCAAAAGTACATGTATTTTATAATGCAAAAGAAAATGAAAGCCGCGCAGGTATGATGGGAGATGATGATTAAAGACAGTTGCAAATTGTTAGTTGTTGGATGTCAGAAAATTTGCCCAATATCTTAGTTACTTTACTTCCTTATTTCTCATTCGTTTTGTTACTTTTGAAAAATATTTAGCCTGAATGATTTATTCTGTAGAAGAGAAAAAGTTAAAGACCATTTTTTCGAAATTAAATAAATTGAACGTATTTGTCATTGGCGATGCAATGCTTGATAATTATTGGGTAGGTTCTATCGATCGAATATCCCCTGAAGCTCCGGTGCCTGTTGTTTCTGTAAAACAAAAAGAAGCTAGACCCGGAGGTGCCGCTAATGTTGCATTAAATTGCAAAGCACTCGGTGCTAACGTCAGCTTATGCAGTGTCATTGGGAATGATGTGCAAGGTAGAGAACTTATTAAGTTGCTTATTGAAGAAGGAATACAGACAGATAAAATTGTTCAAAGCAAATCAAGAATTACAACATCGAAAACAAGAGTCATTTCTAAGAGCCAGCACGTTATTCGATTGGATGAAGAATGTGATGACGAATTATCATTGAAAGATGAACATCATTTTATAGATATTTGTTTACGGGCTATTCAAATTGAAAAACCTGATATCGTCATTTTTGAAGATTATAATAAAGGAGTGCTAAAGAAGAATGTCATTCAAAAAATAATTACTCATTGTAAACATGTCGGAGCGCTTACTGCTGTTGACCCTAAAAAATCTAATTTTCTTTCCTACCAATTGGTCGATATTTTTAAACCGAATATGAAGGAGGTAAAGGAGGCACTTGTTATTCCTTCTTTAAAAATTTCCGTCTCTTCATTAAAGGAAGTGCATCAACAGTTGTTACATAAATTGCAACATCAAATTACTTTGATTACTCTTTCTGAACATGGTATTTTCGCACAGCAGCATAAAGAGGCATTCCTTTACCCGGCGCATATACGAAATATTGCCGACGTATCTGGTGCAGGCGATACCGTCATTTCAGTGGCAGCAATGATTTATTGCATTACAAAAGATATCCGGTTAATGGCGCAAATATCAAATTTAGCGGGTGGACTTGTTTGTGAAGAAGTTGGTGTGGTGCCAATCAACAAACAAAAATTATTGAATGAAGCAATGTTACTTGTAAAATCTTAATGACTCAAATACTGAAATGCAATGCTCGTTACAACAAGCTGCTGAGCAGGTAAAACATGTAATGGGGAGTTACTAACTAATTTCATTTCATTCACCGGTTGAATGTCTTTACTGAACTCATGAGAGAAATCTCTCTTGCATGTTAAGCAGACAATAATTGAGTAGGCAAAAATCAAAACAGTCAATAAATTAATTTTTCTCGTCATAATACAGAATTTGTAACCCCTGAGTGCAAAAGTATTACACAAAATTGATATATGCAAGATATGTGCCAATCAGTTGGGCGCTATTTTTTATCTATAACACAATGAAAGTCAATGCTTAAGCTAAAAAACGTTTGTTATTCAAATGAAAAAGATTAAGATGATACGGGTAATCGGGCAGACAAAGGGGATGAATGTTATCAGATCATTGCCAAAAAATCATCAAAAAGGTATCTTGAATCATGAGGTCCGGGTGTTGCTTCAGGATGATATTGTACAGAAAAAGCTTTTTTATTTTTGATACTGATACCTTCTAAAGTATCATCATTCAAATTGACATGAGTTATTTGAATATTCTCATTGGCAATTACTGAATTTTTATCAACTGCAAAGCCATGATTCTGTGTCGAAATTTCGCTTTTGCCGGTTTGTAAATTAAGAACAGGAT
>JANNYV010000581.1:0-5125 GCA_031410275.1 Bacteroidota bacterium | reverse complement strand
CAAAAGTTTTGAATTTTGCATCTTTGATAACGCCAGTAGCATCATCTACTTCAATTTGTAAACGCATTACATCACCACATTCTGGTGCACCAACAAGTCCTGTACCTACGTTCTTGCTTGCTTTATCCAGCGTTCCCACGTTCTTAGGATTGCTATAGTGATCGATTACTTTTTCTGAATATGCCATGAGATAATTTTTAATTAGTAATTAATAATTTTTAATTGTTAATGGTGTGCCCACTCAATGCTGTTCAAGTCAATCCCTTCTTTGTACATTTCCCATAAAGGGCTCATGTCACGAAGTTTCAAAACAGTTTCGCTTATGGCTTTTATGGTATAGTCAACTTCTTCTTCTGTAGTAAAACGGCTCAAGCCAAAACGTAAACTGCTATGTGCCAAATCATCACCCAAGCCCAATGCTTTCAACACATAGCTTGGTTCCAAAGAAGCTGATGTGCACGCCGAGCCTGAACTCAATGCAATGTTCTTATTGAAGCCCATCAACAAACCTTCACCTTCAACATGTTTGAATGAGATATTGGTTACGTGTGGTAAACGAGAATCAGGTGTTCCATTAATATAAGCTTCTTCAAGCTTCATCAATTCAGTTTCCAATTTATCCCTCAATACAGAAATACGTTTTGCATCTTCTTCCATTTCCAAACGGCAAAGTTCACAAGCCTTACCAAAACCAACAATACCTGGAACGTTCAATGTGCCACTTCTCATTCCTCTTTCGTGGCCACCACCATCCATTTGGGCAGTAACTTTTACACGAGGGTTTTTACGACGAACATATAAGGCACCGACACCTTTTGGTCCATACATTTTATGCGCGGTAAAAGCCATCAAATCAATGCCATCTTTGTTTACATCTACCGGAATTTTTCCGACAGCTTGCACACCATCAGTCATCACCAATACGCCATGCTTTTTTGCAATCGCTGAAATTTCATGCATGGGGTTTATAGTCCCTATTTCATTATTGGCATACATGATGGCGACTAAAATAGTTTTAGGCGTAATGGCTTTTTCTAATTCATGAAGATCTATCATGCCTTCATCATTTACTTCGAGATACGTTACTTCTGCACCCAATTTTTCGAGATGTTTGCATGTATCTAATACTGCTTTATGTTCGATGGTTGTTGTGATAATATGATTTCCTTTTGAGGCATACATTTCATACACGCCTTTAATAGCAAGGTTATCACCTTCTGTAGCACCTGATGTGAAAATAATTTCTTTCGGGTCAGCTCCTATTAATTTCGCCACTTGTTCACGTGCATAATCAACGGCTTCTTCTGCCGTCCAACCAAAAGAATGATTACGGCTTGCCGCATTCCCAAAGTTTTGGGTAAAATAAGGAACCATTGTATCTACTACCCTTGGGTCGCAAGGTGTAGTGGCATTATTGTCGAAGTATATTGGGAATTGCATGATAAAATTGTTAAGGGGTTAATGAGTTTTTTTGTTGCGAGTTGCGGGTTAAGGCGTTAGCGGGTTGATTACAAATTTTCTGCCATTTGACCTTTGCCTTACAACTTTCGCCTGCCTGTCGGCAAATATATTCTACAATATTCGTTCTGTAAATTATTTCTTATGCATTGTTTCTGTAGGGAATAGGTTTAGGTTATACCGATATGACAAATGTAATAGACCAATCATAATTTCATTCAATTAATGCTAAACACTTGTATCAATCGGCATTTACCACTGTAAGATTTATTTTTTTAGGACTGAAAAATAAATCACATTGGTATTATATCTTTGGGCGGCTAATTCGTAACTCTTCAACTCGCAACACGTAACATGTATATTGACCATATCGGTATCGCCGTCAAATCGTTCGAAACGAGTATTCCGCTTTATGAAAAGTTGCTGAATACAACTTGCTATAAAATTGAAACTGTAGAAAGCGAACAGGTGAATACTGCTTTTTTTAAAGTGGGTGAAAGCAAAATAGAACTATTAGAATCAAGGACTGCAGATGGTGTTATTGCAAAATATATTGAACGGAAAGGAGAAGGCATGCATCATATTGCTTATGCTGTAACTGATATTTATGCTGAAATGAAACGAATGAAAGAAGAAGGATTTGTATTACTGAATGAAGAACCCAAAGCTGGTGCCGATCATAAACTTGTTTGTTTTCTGCATCCTAAAACGACTGATGGCGTATTAGTTGAACTATGTATGGAGAGACCGCTTACATAGTGTGTGAAATATGAAATGCGATCGCGTGAGGGATAGTAGCGAAAAGCCTTTTTTGCAAGGCTGGCAGGGTTCTAACCATCAGCACATTTAACCCTGCCAGCGTTAAGCAAAAAAGATTGCAGCGGATAGCCCGACCCCGGAGCAGTCCGGTTGGCAAATTTGCAACAACCTAATCAACGGAAAAACGTTCTTTGCCAACCGGACTGCTTCGGGGGCACGCCCAAATAGGCCTTCGATAAATGAATTGCCTGTTTTTCAATAAACAAATCAATAACGCATTTAAAATTCAAATTCATTCAAAACGTATATCTTTGAAATTCAAAAAAAATAACATGAGAAAAATAACATTACTACTCATTGCATTGCTTGGTGTAACCTTTGCGAAGGCGCAATACACGAATACAAAAATTGAAGTTGGACAAAAAGCGCCTGACCTTGAATATAGCAATCCTCAGGGAGAAACTTTGAAACTCTCTGATATCATGGACAAGCGTGTCGTGCTTCTCGACTTTTGGGCTTCATGGTGCGGTCCGTGCAGAGCGGCCAATCCGGGATTGGTAGAATTTTACAAAAAATACAGCGAGAAAAAATTTAAGAAAGCAAAAAAAGGATTCACCATTGTGAGTGTTTCATTAGATAAAACAAAAGAGCCATGGATAGAAGCCATTCAACATGATAATTTATTTTGGCCTTTTCATATGAGTGATTTAGGCGGATGGCAAAGTAAAGCGGCGGCTGAATACGGTGTGATGTTTGTGCCTCAGTGTTTTTTAATTGATGCAAATGGTACCATTATAGGCAAATACAATCATGCTGAAGAATGTATTAAGGACATTGAAAAACTTCTTGCCAACTAATATATGATTGAAGGCGGCACGAGCAAATTGGTTATTATTACCGCACCTTCAGGTTCGGGAAAAACAACTATCGTCAATTATTTATTACAACAATTTCCACAACTTGCTTTTAGCATAAGTGCTTGTACGCGTTTGCCACGCAATGGAGAGATAGACGGTGTAAATTATTATTTTATTTCCCTTGAAGATTTCACAAGAAGAATAGCGCATCATGAATTTGCAGAATTTGAAATGGTGTATGAAGGAAAATATTATGGCACCTTAAAGTCAGAATTAGAACGCATTTGGTCAGTGAATCAAACGCCGCTTATTGATATTGATGTGCAAGGTGCTTTGCGATTGAAAAAACATTATGGTAAAAATACGCTGAGTCTTTTTATTCAGGCACCCAATATCGGTATATTAGAACAACGTTTGCGGGCACGCGGAACGGAAACAGAAAAGAGTATAAAAGAGCGTATCGACAAGGCTTCCGAGGAATTGAATTTTGCAACGATGTTTGATTATATCATTGTGAATGATGAGCTTGAACATGCTTGTGAACATGCAAAAACAATTTTGACAGAATTTCTGAAAGATTAAACTTATTTTTATCGCATCAAGCTATGCTCACAACTATCATTTACATTTTTATTTGCCTTGTCTTTATCGGATTTTTTTCGGGGATTGAAATTGCATTTGTGTCGGCAAGCAAATTAAATATTGAATTGAAACGTAAGCAGGGTTCATACGCAGGCAAAGTGCTTTCGCGTTTCATGGAAACACCGGCAACCTTTATTGGTACAAGTTTGGTTGGGATTAATATCGGCTTGGTTGTATATGGGTTGCTCATGACCGAAGTGACTGATGGCTTTTTTGATATGGTGGGGTTGCATAATGAATATCTTCGTTTGCTGATTGATACATTGGTTGCAACAATCGTGGTATTAGTGCTTGGAGAATTTATTCCGAAAGCAATTTTCCGCGCTAAGCCAGAAGCAACTTTGACGATACTGACCATTCCCATTCAGTTTTTTTATTACTTGCTTTATCCGGTTGCAAAATTATTTGTTCGTATTTCAGAGTTTATTTTAAAATATCTTTTTAATGTGCGTATTTCAGAAAACAAGCAGGTGTATTCGAGAATAGATTTAGAACAATTTGTAAAACAAATGCGTACAGGTCAAGATAGAGATGAAGAAGATGTGAATACAGAATTATTTGAAAATGCCTTGAATCTTTCACAGGTTCGTATTCGCGAATGCCTTATTCCGAGAAATGAAATAGAAGCGGTGAGCGTTACAACGCCGATGGAAGAAGTGAATCAATTATTTTTAGACAGTAAGTTGTCAAAAATTATTGTGTATGAAGATTCGATTGATAATGTAGTGGGTTATTTACATCATTTGGATTTTTTGAAAAGCCCGAAAGAACTAAAATCTATTTTGCATAAAATACCGACTGTCCCCGAAGCGATGAGTGCGGTAGATTTATTGAATCAGTTTACAAAGGAACGAAAAAGTATTGCATGGGTTATTGATGAGTTTGGAGGTACGGCCGGTATCGTTACCATGGAAGATATATTGGAAGAAATATTCGGAGAAATACATGACGAATATGATGTAGAGGAATATGTAGAAAATCAGATTTCGGCGAATGAATATATTTTCTCCGGCCGATTGGAAATAGATTATTTAAATCAGAAATACAATTTGAATTTACCTGAAGATGATGCCGAAACATTGTCGGGTTATATCATTGAAAACCATGAATCAATTCCGAAACAAAAAGAAAAAATTATTATCGGTGATTATGAGTTTGATATGTTACTCGCTTCGGAGACGAGAATTGATATGGTGAAGATGAAGGCATTGCATGGAGGAAATAGGCGTAAGTCGTAAGTCAACAGGAGTAGAAAGTAGTTAGTAAAAAGTAGAAAGACAATGCAACATAACAACGTAACTATGCAGTTGACAATTGGCAGTAAGGAGTAGAATGTTAAATACTAATTCCAATATTCAAATTAAGTGAGGCAACTTACAACTCTTAACCCTTTAACCCGTAACTCGTAA
>JANNYV010000580.1:0-1607 GCA_031410275.1 Bacteroidota bacterium | reverse complement strand
GAAGAAATTTTTCACAGCTTGGATTTGAAATTAGTTTTGATGTGCAAGATGTTCATTGCACAATTCCAACAATAGGGAAGCATAATATGGAAAATGCATTAGCCTGTATGGCGGTTGCGAATTTGTTAGGCGTGAGTATTCAGCAATGTGCCACTGCATTAAAAACGTATGCCGGTATTTATAGACGACATCAATTGCTGGGAACAAAAAATGGCATTACTGTCATTGATGATTATGCACATAATCCGGCTAAGATTGCAGCGTCTATCAGGGCTTGTCAACCGGTTGCTAAAAAATTAGTCGCCTGGTTTCAGCCTCATGGTTATGGCCCCACACGTTTTATCAGAAAAGAATTGGTAGAAGAAATTACGGCGAACCTGCGTCCTCAGGATGAAATTTGGATGAGTGAAATTTATTATGCCGGTGGCACTGCGGTAAAAGATATTTCGGCTAATGATATCATCAATGACTTAAAAGCCAATGGGGTCAATGCTTTTTTTGTTGACAATAGACAAGATTTATTTAAACAATTAATTCCTTTACTGAAAGAAGATACCGTCTTGCTTTTAATGGGGGCGAGAGATCCGGGATTGGAAAAATTTGCGAATGAGGTTTGGGAGGAAGTAGAGAATTGTAAATGAGAAATGAGTCTTAATAAAACGAGTAGGCAATAGCTAACTGCTAAAATTAATTATCTTCGCCCGATGAATAGAGACAATATTTTATTTGGTTTTATGTTAGGCATCATTGTTCCAATTTTTGGTGTGATGCTATTGTTTGTCATTAAGTATATGCCACAGAATGTATCACTCGCTGATTTTATTTATTTATTAAAAAGCAATAAGCCTAATATTTCAAAAGTAATTTCATTGGGGTTGATAGCATGTATTCCTTTAATAACTTATTATAAAAATAGAAAATTGTATGTCACCTTGAAAGGTATTTTCGGAGCTATTATTTTGTATGCAATTTTTGCTGTAGCGTATAAATTTCATTTTCTTTAGTATGAAGTATTTTATCATTGCCGGCGAGGCAAGTGGAGATTTACATGGAAGTAATTTGGTAAAGGAATTGAAATCACTTGATGTCAATGCTGTTATAGAAGGGTGGGGAGGTGATAAGATGCAGATGGCCGGTGTTGAAATAAGAAAACATATTCGCGACTTGGCTTTCATGGGGTTTGCAGAGGTGTTGATGAATATCGGAAAAATAATTAGAAATTTTAGTTTGTGTAAAAAGCAAATCAAGTTGTTCCAGCCGGATGTGTTAATTTTAGTTGATTATCCAGGTTTTAATCTTCGTATGGCAACATGGGGTAAGAAACAAGGATATAAAGTAGCCTATTATATATCACCTACTGTTTGGGCATGGAAAGAAAACAGAATAGAAACGGTTCGCGCTTATGTTGACAAAATGATTTGTATACTTCCGTTTGAAAAGGAGTTTTATGCAAAGCGAAATTTAGAGGTTACCTATGTTGGGCATCCTACGGTAGATGTGATAGAGAATGAAAAAAATATTCCATCAAGCATTGAACAAAAAAAGTGTATCGCCTTATTACCCGGTAGTCGAAAACAAGAGATTGATAAGATGCTTCCGATTATGTT
>JANNYV010000579.1:0-3077 GCA_031410275.1 Bacteroidota bacterium | reverse complement strand
TTCGACACAATTATTTTTTGAATCTGTGCCTGATGAATATTTGGATATTGCTCCGGAGACATGGCAATGGAAAGAAGGCGACAAAACGGTTCCTGTTATTCTTTCGTTTTTAAAATAATTCGCGATATTCCTTTGGTTTTATTTGCTCCATAATGTGCGTTTGCATAATTCATAAAGTCTGCCGGCACTAATACAGATGAATACCGTTGCGTCAATCCAACCACATTTGCGACAAAATGCTCTTCATGTGTGGCATCATAAATAGTCACATTAAACGGAATCGCTTTAATGCTTTCTTCACTCATTTGTGGCAAGCCTTGACTGAATGCAAAACCAAAGTTGTACAAATTTAAATAGTCAGCCGAAAGAATAACAGGAACCGTTTTGTCGCCTTCTTTCCATTGCCATGTCTCCGGAGCAATATCCAAATATTCATCAGGCACAGATTCAAAAAATAATTGTGTCGAAAAAGCAAGTTGTCCTAATGTATTGGCCGTGATGCCATATTCATTCGATGTAATCAATCCTGTCTGTTCAATGGCCTTTTGTTGTTTCAATTTTTCAATTTCTTCCAGTGTAAATGATGACTTAGCATTATCTCCCATCATATCATTGGTAATTCTTTTATTCACCACCAAATAATCATAGCCATCTTTTTTTTGTTGTGAAGTATTGAGCAACGCATTGGCATCTATATATAATTGTATCGCTAAAAACAATAGGAGAAACCCGATCAATAAGGCAGCATATGTCAACCAAGATGATTTAGCTGTTCGAAGTAATTTCTGCAATGCGTTCATCAGTTATAAAATTAGTTTTTGGTGATAGGGAAACCGATCGTCATCTTCGAGATCAGTTAGGAGCAACGCTGCATTTCTTTTTTTCGTTTCTTCTAAAATGAGTTCAGTTGCCAATATAATATTCTCTTCATCTAAATGGCTGAAAGGCTCATCCAGCAAAAGAAATATAAAGTCTTGCATCAATGCGCGCACGATAGCCACACGCTGACGTTCGCCATAGGAAAGCGTATTCACAGTTCTTCCTAACGCATGTGCAATATGTAATCGTGTAGCAAACTCAAGTATTTTTTCATTTGAATAATAACTTGTCAATTCTCTTTTAATCTCAATATTTTCAAAGGCTGTTTGATCTTCAAACAATTTCAAATCTTGAAACACAATACTCATTTTCGTAGCTCTTACATCACACCATTCATCTACTGCAAATTGTTTGACATTTATATTTTCGATCAACAAATCACCGTCATAGTTTTTTTGTAACCCATAAATAGTATGTATCAAACTGCTTTTCCCTTTTCCTGATGCTGCTTTGATATGATAATAGTTTCCGGTTTCAATATGTACTTCTTTATTCCAAATATCGGAAGATGCATGTTGGATAAAAGGAATTGAGATATATTGCAATGACAGTAAACTCACGATTGTATTTTTTTAATCAACAATACATAACCAAACCTCACACCAATTCCAATATGCGGATAATAATGTATGCCGGTTACATTTTCATTTAGATAAGGGAATATGGCATCTTTCGGAATTTGAGCAGCGCTTACATTTTCTAATTTTGAATAAGCAATTCTTGTTACCCTCAGCCCAACATTGGCATCCATATCTAATCTAAAATGGCTCCAACCTTTAATGGTAACACCATCAACCAAAAAAATACCCAAGGTACTTTTAGAAATATGTGCCTTCTCAAATCCAACATATTCATCCTTGATAAATACAGTAGATTTTTGCAAATCGTACTCCTTTTTATAATACAAAAAATCTAATCCCGCATACATATTCACTTTTTGCTTTTCAAAGTAAGTCCATGTACCTCGTAGCTTATACTTCCAATACACACTGTTTTCTTTATCCTTTGGCAGATAGGGCATCACCGCATTAAATCCGCACTCAGCTTGTATTCCAATATCCCAGCAAGGCTTATATTCGATACCCGCTTGCAAGCAACCATTATACGGATCTATCAATTCATGAAGTGCCAATTTAATTGCCAATGCATCGTATTGCACCGGCTTTTTTATTTTCCCAGCGACCATAAAAGGCATGCAACATAAAAGCCAAACAATCTTATTCATTCAATTATTTTTAGAAACAAAGTTAATGGAAATAGTAAATGCAAAGGGGTGCATTTCAAATTTTCGCAGTCTGTGTTTAAATTCAGAAAATACTACTGACCTTAAAATTCTCGGTTCTCAATTCTGTTTTCCACTTTTTTCTTGACAAAAAAGTGGAGCAAAAAGTCAAGACTGACGAAAAATTGGCTAAAAATCTTCTTGAATGGCGAAAATGAAAAAGCTATGAATCTTTTGCGCTCTTTTGATCATAGGTAGTTAGATTAAACAAATTCACTTTATTTGGCTAGGTGCAATAGTTTTCATTTTTTTTCGCCATTCAAAAAGATTTTCTTAACGCCATTTTTCTAAGGTCAGTGAAATGCATTCGTCACTACAAAAAAATGGAACGAAAATTTGAAATGTACCCATGCAAAGAATGATTCATACAGCGTACTAATATCTTTCAACTCCAGGCATCTAACATCTGACATCTAGCATCTACTTCCTCCTCCACCTCATACCTATATATACCGACCTTCCCATTGTCGGTCCCCAGATAAGCGACCCGTCAAAGTATTGCCCGAACGGATGCTCGGCATCTATTATAGTATTTTGTTGCAGGTAGTTCAATATATTTTCGACACCACCATAGAGTTCAAATCCATGTTGAAATGTTTTTCCAATATGCATATTCATCGTTATAAAAGATGGCGATAATGTATTCAATTGCAAGCCAACAGGGTTTGTCACAGTAGAAGGAATTCGTTTACTGCCTGTCCATTGCAATGTATAATCAACATTCCATTTGCTCCTTGTTTCGTAAGCGATATTGATAAAGGCTCTGTGCTTTGCATTCAATGGTTTTTGCTTCCACATATTTTCATATGTCGATTGTACATCATGAAAACGATAGGCAACACGCATATCCAATTTATGTAGCAATTCATAATCTGCTTGCCATTGCAAACTATGTGCATAGGAAGGTTTCGAAGAA
>JANNYV010000578.1:0-8534 GCA_031410275.1 Bacteroidota bacterium | reverse complement strand
ACAATCGACACGCCTTCCTCATTTCGCTTATCATATATTGTATTGGGTGGACTTGCTATTTCACGACTGTAAATAGAATTGGTAGCAGCATTATACATTGAAAAGAGAATATTACTTTGTTTGTTTTTATTGCATACATCTTTCAGTAGTCCGCAACTTCCGACCAATGCGTAATCTTTATTCGCATACCAAATTACTTTTTTAAATTCGCTGTTTGGAACGATGCCACCGACGGCTGCTTCATTGAGTTCTACAACTGGTGATAGAATATTTCCAAGAGAGTCAATCTGAACTACTAAAGCCCGTTTCACATTATTCGCATCTAGTTTATAACCGCATGCTAAGTAGCCGGTAGTAAGTGTTCCGATGCCGATCGGTTGAATTGAATTAAAGCAAACTGAAAGGGCTGATGCAATATTGTATCGTCGAAACCATTGATAGGTTCCATATGTATTTACCTTTAATACAAAGGCATCATTGTAACTTACAGAAGGCGTTTTAAGTGAAAAATTTCCACAAATCACATAACCATTGCCATCATATTTTACTTCATTTACAATATACTTAATGGCTTTGTCGAGGTTAGTATTATCATAACCGTCCACTGTATATACTTTTTTGAAGAGTAAATTTCCGGTCATATAATCATCAAAAAAAATGCGGTTCGCTTTGCCAGCATTATCAATTCCGGGTATATCGAATGGTTGTGGTGAATACAATCCGGTGACAAGTATTTGATTGGGTATGGTTTCAATATCTGAGGGAGTAAGGGTTGTAGATGTGGCATTTGAATGATGGATAAACATATTTTTATAATCTCCTTGTGCATTTGCAAATGTGGTGCTTAGGATAAAAAGCAATATCAAGAGTATTTGTTTATGGTGTGACATAACTTTTGTGGCTTAATATGGTAAGCCATACCATGTTGGTTTTTTTTGAATGAATGTTAATTTGCCCCGGCTTCTTTACTGTGTAAAAAGTGGATATGCCGGAGTTTGAAGCAATTGTTTCAAATAAGCGCGCTTCCTATTTTTCTCAATTACTAAGCAAACCTACTTTGTGTCGTTTTCACCCACAAGGACAACTTAGTAACTAGGGAATATATTTAGTAACTAGGGAAATTCTTGAGTAGTTAGGATTTTGAGGTGCACGAAAAAGGTGTTTTTTGATTTTCTGGTACCCTCTTGAACAAGGAGGAAATATTGGCAAAGAGAAGAGGAGAATAAGAGGAAATGCGATTTGCGTATCAATGACTGAATATATTCTGTTGTTATGAAATCGGACGAGCTTACAGCACTTGAACTCAGTTCCATCGGCGCAACAGATTTCGTAACCATCGATTTCAATCTATGGGATATGGAATTGAATAATCTCAGGCTATAATTTATGAATAAAAAGAAGAAAGCAAAACACCTCCAACGGTTTCCTTTTAAAAACCGTCTATCAAAACTGAGAACCGTCGTTGTTTTGTTGTATGCCGGTTTTCTTCAAAAGAAGTTTTTAAATTGGTTGGTTTTTGATTCATTTCTTGAGCGAATGCAATAAGCCAGACATTCGTTTTAGAAAAGAATTCTTCGAAATATTGGAAATTGAATAAATATTAATGTGAAATAAAAAGAAGAAATTACTATGAGAAGAAATTGCTTGATAAATAAAATTGAATTAAATTTGAAAATTCGTAATCTGAAAAGAGTGCGGGTATGTATAAATAATCGTATGATTTTTAATAACTACATGAAAAAAATTATTTTCTTTCTATTGGCGTTGGTTGCATCTGCAAATTCATTTGCGCAAATGACCTCCGTCGTTAATAATTCTAATGCTTCTTCATTGGCGCAGATGATGGCAGGTGTTGGTGTGACAGTAAGCAATGCTGGTTTTTTTGGTCAATGCGATTCTACAGTTGCTGCTGGAAAGTTTTATGCAACGCCCAATACTGTTTTTGGATTAGACAGCGGCATCGTATTATCTAGCGGAATAGTTACCACAACAGGATTGTCCTATGGCGTCAATATTCCTCTGGCGTCATCGCCTGGAACTTGTGGCGCTCCTTTATTTGCAACCAATGTTACCAATGGGAATTCAGATCCTGACCTTTTTATTTTAGGAAATGGTCCGGCAATTCAAGATGCTTGTGTTTTAGAATTTGATTTCGTTCCGCTTGGTGATACTGTTAAGTTTCAATATGTATTTGGAAGTGAAGAATATGAAACATTCAATTGCTCAATAAATGATATTTTTGGATTTTTTATTAGTGGTCCAGGAATTTCCGGGCCTTTTTCTGGGGCTTTATCAGCGGCAAATATTGCATTAATTCCAGGTACTAATTATCCAGTGGCAATTAGTACAATTAACAGTGGAGCTGGAGCCTCTCCGGGAAATTCGTGTTACAATAATACTGGCGGCCTTGGGCCATTTACGAATTTATATGTTTCTAATATTGATAGTTTTAATGCAGGGATTCAAACGGGAATGAGTTATACCGGGTTTTCAAAAACATTGACAGCGATTGCTGTTGTCGTGCCTTGCTCTACTTATCATTTGAAACTTGCAGTGTCAGATGCCTCTGATCAAATATATGATACTGGAGTTTTTCTTAAAGCAGGAAGTCTTGCATCCAATGCCATTTCATTTACCCCTATCTCTAATTTATTAAATCCATATCCATACATAGTAGAAGGTTGTGCTTCCGGATTTGTTGAAGTAAAACGCCCTGTTGCCGGACCTTTGCCATATACGCTCAATTATCAAGTAGGTGGTGTTGCTACGTATCCTGCTGATTATTCTGTATCTACTATACCGGGTGGTTCTCCTTTCGGTCAAGTAACTATTCCTGCAGGTGATACTGTTGCCTATATTGCCTTTGCAGCCATTCAAGATGGAATTGCTGAACCGGATGAAGAAATAAAAATTTATCAATTGGCCCCTTGCTCAGGAAATATTATTGATTCTGTTAGCTTATTTATTAGCGACAGTATTAAAATGTTTATCCTTACCCCTGATACTGCAATCTGTGCGGAAGACAGTGTACATATTTTAGTATATGGTTCTGATTCGTTGACTTATGCATGGACACCGGCTTCGAATATTAATAATCCCATTTTAAAAGAACCAATGGTGAGCCCTAATTTTACAACTGATTATGTGGTTTGTGCCTCATTGCCTTTATCGGGTTGTGCGCCTAAATGTGATACGATTCATATTACAGTCAATCAGCCACCGAATGTATTTATAGGAAATGATACCATTAATTGTAAGGGAATGAATATTCCATTCAATCCTGTGATTTCACCGACACAACCATATACCTATACATGGACGGTCGCAGGCGTTGGTACTCCGGCTTCGAGTTCAATTTTAAACCCAACCATTACCTTTAATAATACGGGTAATACTCAAATTATTTTGCATGTAGAACCTCAAGCTGTTGGCTGCGAAGGAAATGATACGATGAATGTATTGACCTTGCCAAATGATATTACCTTATTTAACGGAGATACGGTTGTTTGTCAGGGTTCTACCGTGCAGATTGTTGTTGGTGGACATCCTTTATTCACCTACAATTGGTTTCCTTCTACTTATTTAAATAATCCGAATATAGACAATCCGCTTTCTATTCCTGATTCATCTATTTCATATACTGTGGTGGCAACCTATCCGGGATGTGTACCTATGACAAAATCATTTGATATCGAAGTGCAACCTATACCGGTTATTAATGCTGGTCCTGACAGAGAGATGTGCGATTACGATACAGTAAGATTGCATGTGGATGTATTACCAACTTGGTATCCGAACTATTTATACGCTTGGAATCCTAGTAATGACTTAAATGATGGTACTGCACAAAATCCTATTTTCAGCGGACATACAACAACCAATTTTCAAGTGATTGTTTCTACACCTTTAGGGTGTGCTGATACTGATCTTGTTTTGGTCACAGTGTTCCCTACAGAATTTGCTATAGTAACACCTGAAACATCTACTATTTGCCCGCATGATTCTATTCAATTTAATGCAGTTGGTGGTGTAAGTTATGTGTATGAACCGGGTATGTATGTCAATGACTCAACCATTGCAAACCCAATAGCCAAGCCTATTTCAACGACTGCCTATACCGTATATGCGACAAGTGCATTAGGTTGTATTGATACCGACATTGTTCGTATTACAGTAGCGCCAAATGCTATTTTAGATGCCGGTCCGAATGTGACTATTTATCCCGGGGAATCAACCGAATTTAATCCGGGTGGTAACTGTTCTTTTTTTACATGGTTTCCTGATTATCACTTGACAGATAAAGATATTAAAAATCCGGTTGCGACACCACCGGTAACAACAAAATATTTCGTAACAGCAACAACCGAATTTGGTTGTGCAAATTATGATTCACTCACCGTCTTTGTTTCGCCGGAAACTTTATTAGATTTGCCGAATGCATTTAGCCCGGGCTCAGGAACGAGTGTGAATGATGAATTGAGAATTATTGTAAGAGGGATTGCCACATTGAATTATTTCAAAATATTTAATCGTTGGGGACAAATGGTATTTGAATCAACTGATATTAATAAAGGATGGAATGGACAATACAATGGCAAGCCTCAACCTTTAGGTTCTTACGTCTATATTATAGATGCAAAAACATCAACAGGTCAACGATTTTCTAAACAAGGTAATGTAACTTTAATCAGATAAAAAAGCGTAAAAAAATGAACATTAAATTAATCGGCAGAACATTAGCAGTATCAGTTTTTGTATTGAGCACATACTTTTCTGCACAAGCACAAGACATGCACTTTTCACAATTCAATGGTGCACCCATGATATTAAATCCTGCTCTCACGGGCTATTTCGACGGATTATACCGTGTTACCGGAATCTATAGAAATCAATGGTCAAGTGTAACAACTCCGTATGTTACATTCGGGGGTTCATTCGATGCACATCTGTTTCCAAATTCGTCAAGCTCTGATTATTTGGGTGCAGGTTTATCAATGTATAATGACCGTTCAGGTGATGGTAATTTGGCTAATCTTACAGCGCTTGCTTCATTGGCATATCATAAGTTTTTAGGGGACGAATTAAATTCATTCAAAACATTATCGGTTGGTTTGCAAGGAGGCTATGTGCAAAAATCAATTGATCTTTCACGTTTATATTGGCAAGATGAATTTTACAACGGAGGATTTCAACCGGGTACAACTGGCGAACAAATCAATCCGAAAGTAAAATATTTTACAGCCAATGCAGGTCTTTCATGGGGACATAGAACCGGTGAAAAATTTGCTTATCAATTAGGAATTGCAGGTCATAATTTAAATCAACCGAAAGAATCATTTGAGAAAAAAGAAAATAATGAAGTTGGTTTAGGAATGCGTATCAATGCACAATTAGGTGCTATTTGGAATGCCGGAGAACGCTTTAGTATTCGCCCAGCATTTATGTATCAAACACAAACTTCAGCGACAGAAACAATAGCCGGTTCAGAATTTTTGTATGTGCTTGGAGAGCCTGATATTCGTTCAGTAGCAACCGGTGTTTTTTTAGGAGGATGGTATCGTTTCGGAGATGCCGCATTGATTACTGCCGGTATGGAATTTCAAAGTGTACGTTTAGGATTTGCATATGATTATAATATGTCTGATTTAAAAATTGCCTCAGGTGGCAATGGCGGATTTGAAATTACTATTCGTTATGTAAAGCCCAACCCAATTGACTTTGCGAAGAAATTGATTTTCCCTTGCTCAAGATTTTAAAAAAAAAATCTGCAAGACTTCCTTTTTCAAATTATTACTTCTATATTTACAGCTATATAATACTCAAAGAATGAGAAGAAAATTTTTGTTATTTTCAATAATTAGTGCATTTATTACATTAGGAAGTTTAAATGTGTTTGCCGGAGGCAAAGAAGATGCTGCAGCGAAATTGCCATTTAGAAAAAAATTGGCATGGGCAAACGGATTGTATCGTGAAGGTAGTTTTTATTCAGCGGAAGAATATTATGCGCAGCTTAAAAAAGAACAGCCACGTAATCCATACGTAACCTATATGTTGGCTGAATGTGCTTATAATATGCGTGACTATCCGCCGGCAGCAAGCTATTATGCTGAAACATATGCCTTATCACCGGATTTATATCCCGACTGTCCTTATAAGGAAGGTATCATGCGTAAGCAAAATGCCGATTATGAGAAATCAATCGATTGCTTTAAATTATTTATAAAAATTTATCGTGGCAAGAATAAGAAAATGAAAGTCTATGCACAACGCGAAATCGACGGTTGTATTATGGCAATCAATTCATTAAATGAACCCGGCAGAGCATTCGTAAAAAATGCAGGCCCGAATGTAAATACAACGAATACTGAATTGTCTCCTTTACCTTTAGGCGATACCGCATTATTATTTGCAACCATGAGTACCAACCGTATTATTGAAGTTGGAAAAGATAAACGAAGAGATTATGTTTCCCGTTTTATGTGGTCTCCAAAAGAATTTGATAATACTCGTGTAAAAGATACATTTGAAGTAGCCATGAAATTTCAAGACGGTAAATTTAATGATCCGAAATTTCATGTGGGTAACGGTTCATGGAGTCCTGGAGGAACACGTTTTTATTTTACAAAATGTACTGAAAGAGATACATTGAAAATTAATTGTAAGATTTATGTATCCTTGTTTGATAAGAAGACCGGAGCTTGGACAGCAGCAAAAGAACCGGAAGGCGTGAATGATCCGGAATCATCAAATACAAATCCGTATTGTGCATTAGTTGGAAAGAAAGAAGTATTATTCTTCTCCTCTGATCGTAAACTTCAAAGTGCGGGTAAGTTCGATATTTGGTATTCTGTTTATGACTCAGCTCGTAAAACATATCGTCGTCCACAAAACTGTGGTAAGAAGGTAAACTCACCGTATGATGATATTACACCTTATTACGATTCAAAAAGAAATAAACTTTATTTTGCATCAAATGGTTGGAAAACATTGGGAGGATTTGATATATTTTCAGCAGATGGAGGCCCATCAAGATATACTAACTTAGCCAATCTCGGATTCCCAATTAATTCTCCTGCTGATGATATGTATTATGTACAAGACCCGGGTGAGAAAGACAATGGATATGTTGTATCAAATCGTTTAGGAAGTTATTATGTAAAAAATCCTACTTGTTGCGATGATATTTGGAGAGTGATTAAAGAACCTAGCTTTTATGTAAAAGGTGTTGTAGTTGATGAAGTAAGTAATTCGATGATTGATCAAGTGGTCGTTAAATTGAGCAATGAAGCAACTGCCACATTGGTTGATACAAATTTTTCTAAAGAAGGGAATTTCTTGTTTTATACACCAATGGGAAAAAGCTATGCAATCACGGCGGATAAGGAAGGTTATATTTCAGGAAGAACAACGGTTAGTACAGCAGGAAAATCTGTAATGGATCCGGATGATACAACCATGGTTACCATTTATATGCATAAAATAACGAAGGACTTTGAATTTCATGTGCAGAATGTATATTACAATTTTGACAAAGGAGATTTTCAGCCTGATTCATATGGTGCCTTAGATTCATTGGTGAAATTTATGCAGGACAATCCTTCTGTAAGTGTTGAGATTCGTTCATACACTGACAGTAAAGGTGATGATGCTTATAATGATGAGTTATCTGTAAAACGTGCCGAAGCTGTAAAAAATTACATGTCTTCTAAAGGAATAGACAGAGGTAGAATGGCATCGCGAGGAGAAGGTAAAAGGAATCCTATTCAACCTAATACAATTAAAGGCGCTGATAACCCAACAGGACGTCAATACAATCGCAGAACTGAATTTAGAATTATTGGTGACTTGGCTGAGAAGCGTATCATATATGATGTAAACAAACCTGAGTACATTGACAAATCAGGTGTGGACAGCAGAAATAAAAATTTAAAAATAAATACCGACGAAGAAGATGATGGTACACCTCCGGATTCGGATATGACTCCAGGCAGTCATGTTGGGAATGATAAATAGTAGTAAAAGACCTTCGAGTAAATCGGAGGTTTTTTTTTTGAAATAGTAAATTGTAAAGTAGGGTGTAGAAAGAAATGCAAGTTGATATTGTATTGGTTAATTTGAATGTCCAATACATTTGATCAGGACGGATGCGTGAGGGATGGTAGTGGAAATCCTCCCGCAGCTTTGTGCGGGAGATTGGAATGGACAGCCCGGTCCGATGCTTTGAGAGGACACGCCAAAATAAAAACTAATTTAGGATACTGACAGGAATTCATACTGAATCAATATAAGTAGTCCAATTTAATTTTAGGGTAAATGGATGACTCTCGGTATTATATCAATAAAAAATGGACTACCTAAATGAATTTGGTATAATTGCTTACGAAAATTTCATTTTCCAAACACCCAAAATAGCCTCCTTAATAATTCCTTTCGACATTTTTGAATGCCCTTCCTTACGGTCGATAAATGTGATAGGAATTTCCTTTATTTTGAAGCCGGCTTTCCAAGCTCTGTATTTCATTTCTATCTGAAAT
>JANNYV010000577.1:0-3724 GCA_031410275.1 Bacteroidota bacterium | reverse complement strand
GCAATCAGTAAAGTATTCAGCACAGTAAAATCAAAAGTGCTTTATTGGTTCGAAAATGTTGATGACGAACGCCTCGATAAATAATATAATAACAAAACCATTCTTAAACTCAATTCATAAAACCCAAAATTCAAAAAAAATGATTCAATTTGAGCTCCCACAAAACAATGCAAACATCATCAAAGTAGTTGGTGTTGGCGGCGGCGGCGGTAATGCCGTAAATTATATGTATAACCTCGGCATGGAAGGTGTCGATTTTATTGTGTGCAATACCGATAAAAAGGCGTTGAACAATAGCCCGGTGCCAACAAAAATTCAACTTGGGCCTTCACTTACGCAAGGTCTTGGTGCCGGTGCAAATCCTGAAATCGGTCAACGAGCCTGTCAGGAAAGTATCGAAGAAATAGAAAATTTATTAATCAATAATACTAAAATGGTTTTTGTTACTGCCGGTATGGGCGGCGGCACAGGCACAGGTGGTGCGCCTATTGTAGCAAAAGTTGCAAAAGATTTGGGCATCCTTACAGTCGGTATTGTAACCACACCTTTTTCGTATGAAGGGAAACGTCGCATGCGACAAGCCGAAGAAGGCATTAATGATTTGCGTGGACAGGTAGATACGATTCTTGTTATATCAAATGATAAACTTCGTCATCAATTTGGAAATATTGCAGCGTCTCAGGCATTTTGCAGAGCCGATGATATTTTGGCTACGGCAACAAAATGTATAACTGATGTCATCAATTCGCAAGGTCATATTGTGGTCGATTTTGCCGATGTGAGTACCGTGATGCGTGATGGTGGTGTTGCCATTTTAGGAAATGCAACTGCAAGAGGTGATAACAGAGCTTATGAAGCAGCGGAACAAGCGCTGAATTCGCCATTGCTCAATGATAGTGATATTAACGGAGCCAAATGGGTATTGTTAAATATCAATTCAGCACATGGTATACATGAACATACATTAGATGAGGTAGAAATGATACAAGCATTTATACAAGAGCAAGCCGGTGAAGATTGTGATGTAATTTTTGGAACAGGCTTCGATGATAATCTTGGTGAGCATATTAGTGTAACCATTATTGCCACCGGGTTTGAATTTAAAAATACACAAAGTGCCTACACCGCACAAAAAATAAAGCCTCAGCATGAGAAAACAAAAATCGTTATGGCATTGGGTGAAAGCGGCGAAGAAAATAAATTGTTTGAAGCAGTGACGACAGCACCTATTGAAACCAAGGCTGAAGAAATAATTGCTGAAACTATAGATCCCTTGATGCCGACCATGATAGAGATTGAAGCGCCGGCTGTACCAACCTTTAATGCATTTGGATTAGGGATGATTAACAGACTTGGGAAAGCGGAGTCTGTCAAAATTGAAGAAGCTCAATTGAATGCAGCTATTGAAAAGGAAATGTATGCATTGCAAACAGATGAAGTTGTTTTAGTAAATGAACCGGAGATGATTTCTGAACCTGAAATCAGCGCGCCAATAGACTCGATTCCATTGCCAACTGAACAAAAAATTGTATTTGAATTGTCACCTGTTGTTGAAGAAATATCAGTTGAGCTAACAGCGCAGGAAAAAGCTATTGAGGCTGCAAAAGAAGCAGCGAACGTGCAAGCTGAATTGGATGCGTTGTTTAGTTCATCAATGAAGGAAGTTGAAAAGACAGAGCAGCAAATGCAAGATCAGTTTGTTACAATTAAAGGCATTACCATCAATCGTAGAAAAGGGAATCGTTTATTGAGCGATTCAGAATTAGAGGCAGAAGTAAATTTTGAATTACAGAAAAGAGCTTTTGATGAACGTGCATCAAAATTGCGTTCAATGAGTTTTAATGTCAACAAAGCAGATATAGATAATGATGAAAATAATATACCGGCCTTTCAACGACAGAATAAAGTATTAGATCATCATCCGTCATCAGCGGAAGATGTGTATTCAGATATTAAAATAAATGACGGAACGAATAATCGTCCTGCGATAAGTACATTAAATACTTTTTTAAATGGAAAGAATCCTGATTAGAAAGTAATTGTTTTTTGTTTTTGGGTGAACAAAAAAAAGGGGTGGTTACGAAAGTAGCTGCCCTTTTTAAATTTGACAGCTCTTAAAAGTTGTCAAATTAAGAGACTTTTCTTATGTTGTGAGAATATGAAAATGCAGATTCTACTTGTTTCAATTCTGTTATCTTTTTTTTCTTCATTTTGTCAAACGAAATTTGGCATTATTCTGCAAGGAGAATTTAATAGAGGTTTTATTAAAGGCTCACAATCCAATTCACATTTGATAGAAAATGTTATAAAGCAAAGAGTCTATGTTGGTGGAAAATTTGGTATACTATCGCAGGTTGATTTGTACAAAAATATTAAAATTGAATCACAAGTCGGATTTAACATACGCGGAATAAGTTATAAGCGAAACCAAGATTCATTGATTAAAAAGAATAGAGGTAGCTACAATTTGTTCGGTATAGAAATTCCGCTTTGTGTCATAATCGAATTCCCTTCTCAAGAATACACGTCCAAAAATTATATTGGCTTTGGACCTGTATTTAATTTGCATATGACGGGAATATGGAAGTATAATGAAGTGGGGCAAAAGTATATCAAACAAAAAATGACTTTTTCTGAAACTGATTGGTCAATTTTTGATTACGGAATCACATCATTTATAGGACTCGAAGATTCTCAAAATCAAAATTTGAGAATAGGTATTAATTACTTTACCAAAGGGTTGCAAAATAGTATAACAGGTAAGGTAAAAAATAATCAACTGTTTGTAACCTATTGCTATTTATTTTGACTTTATAAAGTTATCGGACCTATTTCCGAATTTTTGACAGGCAACATTAGCGTGTCAGTTTTTCGGCAAGCCAATTTAAATGAAATCTTATTCCGTAGTTTGCTTACTGATATTTCTATAAGTATACGAAAAGTAAATATGCCTTTTTGCAAATCGTGTGATGGTCGGGGAATTAACCATTTTGACATAAATATTTTTTGGAACGCCTAAGTATTCATAACTGCTTCCGTCTTGAAATGTAATTTTAAGATTCTGTCCTTTATATTCAAAATCATCAACAAATGAAGAGCCGGTAACACGGTTATATTCTTCCAAATTTTGTGCAACAGTCTCAGGTGCAATACTGACCAAAAAATGATAGCCTGCTATAATTTCTTTACTTTTTACTTCAGCTTGTTCTTTACGTTCATCATCATCCTGAATTTTATCAGGATGCCATTCCTTGATTAAATTTCGATAACTCGTTTTTAATTGTGCAAGATCAGTGTCTTGTGTTGCACCTAATAATTTTCTGTACGTGATAATTCGTTTCATATAATTCGTGAAGGAATGTAAAAGCCCTTATTTATTTTGAGCGGGCGAAGCTAAGCCTTTTTGTGGAATGTAATTGCATAAGCCAATTCTGTAAGGATATTGTGATGTTAATCACAGAAAGTCGCTAAAAGCGACAGCATAAAGCTACGAAGCGAAAGACGCTTCGCAGAACAATGTAATTGCATATGCCCATTCTGTAAGGATATTGTGATGTTAATCACAGAAAGTCGCTAAAAGCGACAGCATAAGGCTACGAAGCGAAAGACGCTTCGCAGAACAATGTGCCAATTCTGTAAGGATATTATGATGTTAATCACAGAAAGTAGTAAAAGCAACAGCATAAGGCTACGAAGCGAAAGACGCTTCGCAGAACAATGTGCC
>JANNYV010000576.1:0-5116 GCA_031410275.1 Bacteroidota bacterium | reverse complement strand
TTACAGGAGGTACACCTGGCTTAGGAAAAGTACTAACTTCAGATGCGGCAGGTTTGGCCACTTGGCAAACACCGGCAGCCGGTGGAAGTACTCAGTGGACGACCTCTGGCAATAATATTTATAATGCCAATACAGCCAATGTAGGTATCGGAAATATTTCACCGGTGTCAAAGTTATTTGTTACTGATGCAACAGTGGCATTTACAAACGGAATTATACGAGGCGAGTACACCGGAGCAGCTGTGAATACTGATGTTGTAGGAGTATATGGGAAAAGTCTTTTATCTCCTTTATATGGAATAGGCGTACAAGGTGAAGGGAATTGGAGAGGCGTCTTAGGAACTTCTACTTCAGGTGTTGGTACGTATGGCTTATCTACAAGTAGTACAGGTGCAGTTGGTGTTTCTACATCGGGTACTGGTGTATTCGGGTTTTCATATTCAGGTTCTGGAATTAATGCAAATTCAACGAAAGGGAATGCAATTTATGCGACATCTGATTCCATGGCAGCCGGTAATTTCCTTTCAACAGCAACGAATAGTCCGGCGCTATATAATGGTGTTTTGCATGGTGAATATATTGGTACAGAGGTGGCAGATTATGCTGGCATTTATGGAAAAAATACAGCTGTAGCAGGCTCAGGATATGGTGTTGTAGGAGAAGGCGGTTCAATAGGTGTTTCGGGTTTATCACCTTACTATGGTGTTGTTGGAACAGTAGTGAATAATGGATTCGGTGATGGCGTATATGGTGATGGCGGTATCAATGGTACCGGCTTGTATGGTTTCAGTATTAACGGAAGTGGCTTAGGAGCATATACAACAAATGGGAATGCCGTAGATGCCTATTCAGGAAAGGGCTTTGGTTTGTATTCACAAACAGATTCAAATTCATCAGGTGTTTTTAATGCGGGAAGTTCGTCGTTTAGTGGAGCATTAAATGCCGGTGGGGTGGTGCATGGTGAATATACTGGTAGCTTCGTACAGGATGCCATTGGTGTTTATGGCAAATCTACACCCGGCACAAATTATGGAATTGGTATGTATGGAATTGGTAATTGGGTTGGTGTTTATGGTAATGCAAATGGCTCAGGAAATTATGCCGGATATTTTAATGGCAACTTATACGCAACAACTGCTTCATCAAGTATTAAGGCATTCAAAATTGATCACCCTTCTGACCCTTCAAATAAATATTTATATCATTCTTCTGTTGAGAGTAATGATATGATGGATATATACAATGGCAATATTACAACCGATGCGAATGGTGATGCAACCGTGTCTTTACCATCATATTTTCAAGCATTAAATATCGATTACAAATATCAGCTTACTGTAATTGGTACATTTGCACAGGCTATTATTAGTGAAGAAGTGGCGAACAATCAGTTTAAAATAAAAACGAATCAACCGACTGTAAAAGTAAGCTGGCAGGTAACCGGCGTACGAAATGACGCCATGGCGCAAGCGCACAGAATTGTGACTGAAGTTGAAAAAACCGGAAAAGAAAAAGGAAAATACTTGAATCCTGTTGAATTCGGACGACCATTGAATGATGGGATAGTAGATAATAAAATGTTTGCCAACAATAATGAACTAACAGCCAAAGCAGTAACTCAAAAAAATAGATTAAAGGAACACGAAGAGTTAAAAGTGAAATTGGAAAAATCAAAATCAACTCCAACACCACTGCTTGCCAAACCAAATATTGATAGAAAATAAAATTATTCTTTTAAAAACCAACCTAGAAAGAGATTGCCACATACTGCAGTCTTTTTTTAAGTCCTTCATTTTCTTTAACCTGTTCAAAACGGTCATATAGAAATTCCGCAAGGTTCACTTATCTAAGATTTGTGGTTTAAAGGATGTCATAAAATAGAAATAAAAAACTTCCATACAGCAGCAAATCCTATAGAATATCATAAAGACATTTTAAGAATCATACAATGAATGCAGATGCAGAGGGAGAGGTATCTAATTTTTTTGTTCTTGAGTGGCCCTTCATGTCCTTTTGCATTAGATGAGGTCACTATTTGATTCCTCGTGCATATCGTTTGCTTTCATTGGTGGCATAAATTACATCCGCTCCTATTTGATAATATTGCTCAAAATATCTTCTTTGTATATAGATACTGCTTTGCAATGGATGCCTTCTTTGAAGTTGTCATCACTCAGGTGTTCAATAAAACTGCTCCAATCTGCTTGCAACAAATTCAGCTTGGCTCCGGAATCTACAGGCTTCACTTCTTTACCACAAATAATTGAACGGACATAGGGTTTATACCGAGATCCAATTCAAAAGGAACTCTTCGCACATTGCCAAAAGATAACTGCCATGGTTGTTCTCTTACATTCCTGATAGTGTGAGACCTATTGGTTTGAGTGGTTCCTATCACAATCACTTCTTTTTGAAGCAGTGTATTATTAACAGAATTTTGTTACCAAAGGAGTTCCCAAATAAAAAAAGCTCCTTACTTTTACGAACTATTCACTAAAATTTTAAGTCACACTAAAATCACAACACAATGAAAAAAATAGTTTTCTCTCTAATGACAATGTTCATATTTTTGAGCTCCTTTGCTCAGAGCAATATGCAAAACGAAATGAAACCTGCTATTGCGGAAGGCACGCAAATTTATAAAGTTGAAATGGCTAATTGGGTCAGCCCTAAAATTTTCTCTTCACAATATAAAGGCAAAGAAAAAATAGCCGGTAATATTTCTTATACTGAAGGCGATATTGTAAAATCTGTTTTCTATTCCAAGGGAGATAAGCCTAAAGTCCTTGGAAGCATTATATTCGACAGTACCTATGATAAAAAAACAGCGCAGGTCGATTTAACAGAAAGAACTCCTTCATCATTAGAAACTGACCTTATTAAATTGCAAGACATTGCACTAAAAACAATTGAAGATGCGACCTTTTTTACCGCCGCAGCTAATGCACAATTCGACGTCATTCCACTCATTTCAAATGGGGCTAAAAAAGTATTTGTACGCAGTATCACGGCTAAAAATGACGCAGCCATTTTTGGTAGCGATTATGTATTAAGCTTTGATAACAGCTTCAAATTAAGTGATAAAAAACGTCTTCATAAAAACACAGTTTCCATTCCTATCGGCGACGCATCAGCCATAGATTACAAAAGAGATGGTACTCATACGCATGTAGCCGAAACAGGAGAGTTACTAACTTCAACAGATTTTGCTACTTTATTTCTCTACGAAAAAATTACACGCTGGACTGTTCAGTCATTTATTTCCGAGAATTATATTTTTGTTTGGAACTGCGAATCACACGAATTACAAGTCATTCCTAAAACTATTCCGAAGAAGTAATTAATGTCCGGCATCTGCCATTCGTTTATTTTTGGCATCTTGTAAAAACTCTGATGCGAAAATAAAATCATTAAGGTTTTTATTTTTGCTGAAAATAATATCTTCTTTACTTCCCTCCCATTCTTTCATTCCGTTGTTGAGGAAAATAATATGGTCACCACTTTCCATCACTGTATTCATATCATGTGTGTTGATAATAGTTGTCATGTTAAACTCCTTCGTAATTTCCATAATAAGTTTATCAATGACCAATGATGTTTTAGGATCGAGACCTGAATTAGGCTCATCGCAAAATAAATAGTTAGGATTGAGTACAATGGCTCTTGCTAATGCAACCCGTTTTTTCATACCTCCACTAATTTCAGCCGGGAATTTTTTATTGCTGTCTTTCAAATTCACCCTATCCAATACTTCATTCACCCTTTTCTTTTTTTCTTGTATCGATTTCCTGGTAAACATATCTAATGGGAACATGACATTTTGTTCAACGGTCATGCTATCAAAAAGCGCTGAGCCCTGAAACAACATCCCAATCTTAGTTCGAAGTTCCTTCCGGTCTTTTTCTTCCATATTTACAAAATCAATACCTTCATACAATATCTCACCAGCATCAGCATTTACTAGCCCGACGGCACATTTTATCAAAACTGTTTTACCACTTCCGCTTGTCCCGATAATAAGGTTTACTTTTCCGCTCTCCATCAAGCACGAAACATCTTCAATCACTGTTTTAGTACCAAACGATTTTCGTATATTTTTTAATTCTATCATTGAGCTATGAGTTACGAGTTAAGGAGTTGAGGGGTTACGGGTTCTGGATTACGCCTTATGACTTACTACTTAAGGCCTTACAACTTACGCCTTCTCCGCCAACTTACTATTGTTTTTACTGTATAAAAAATAAATCACCAAACCTACAATCAACCAAACTATAAATCGCAACCAGTTCGTATGACTTTCCTGAGCCATCAAATAAAAACAACTCACTAAACCTAGCACGGGTATCAACGAAAAATTTCTCAAATAGCTATAAACAGTTACGATACATATCACAATCCAAAAAATAAGCATTGGGAATCCTTCTAATGAAAATAAATTTATAAAGTGATAGGGCGCATAAATCAAAATAAGAATAACCGCCGTCATAAACATGAGTGGAATAATAAATTTACCACTTACAAAAGGAACCTGAAATTTACTGTCGGGCTTATCCGGCATTTGATGAATGACAATGATACCGCCACATACAAGCACAAATGCAAACAAGGTCCCGATACTCGTTAATGAAATAACAACATCTAAATTTAAAAACAAAGCTGGAATTGCAACCACCAACCCGGTGAGAATAGTAGAAAAAGAGGGGGTCTTAAATTTAGGATGAATCCGTGAAAATATTTTAGGTAATAACCCATCTCTGCTCATGGCCAACCAAATTCGAGGTTGCCCCATTTGAAAAACCAACAGCACACTGGCGGTTGCCACAATAGCACTTACAGCAACTATCCCTGCAATCACTTTCAATCCATGTTCTTCGAAAATAAGTGCCAACGGATCACCTACATTTAATTTTGTATAAGAAACCATACCTGTTAGCACTAAGGCAAGAGCTACATATAAAATGGTACAAATAATCAAGGCATAAATCATGCCCTTTGGCAAATCGCGTTGAGGATCTTTACATTCTTCCGCTGTTGTTGATATAGCATCAAAACCAATATAGGCGAAGAATACAGCAGATACCCCTTTCAGAATACCAGAAAAACCATTGGGTGTAAA
>JANNYV010000575.1:0-4165 GCA_031410275.1 Bacteroidota bacterium | reverse complement strand
TCCTTAACCCGTAACTCCTTAACCCGTAACTCCTTAACCCGTAACTCCTTAACCCGTAACTCCTTAACCCGTAACTCCTTAACCCGTAACTCCTTAACCCGTAACTCCTTAACCCGTAACTCCCTAACAAAATACCTACTGATTTTTTTCCAAACGAATACCAACACTCATTACTTCCGGCAATGGATTGGTTCGCATAATTTGTTCGAGTTGAATTTTATATTCTCCCTGCTTTGAAAAATGCAGCGGTTCTCCATCTCTTGTGAGTGGCATAAGTTGCTCCCAAATTTCATTCATTCCTCTGCCCAACCATTTGCCATCAGGTTGTGCTAAGGGAATTTCAATTTTTACATTTGTATATTCCTTTTCACCCGGCTTCAACATCTTTACATTCAACCAAATATTTGAAAATGGATAGGCATCTGTATGCCGCATCGTCAGAAACAGGTTATAGGTTTTTGTGGTATCGGTGATATCAAATGTGTAAACAGGCTGAAATGTTTCCTTCCATTTATTAGAAGGCATAGCCACATTCTTTTCAAACACATTAGAATGGATACAGGAAGGTATAGATACAATAAAGAATAGGGCAATGAAAATTATTAAACAGTTTGCTTTCATTTCGTAGAATTATAATGCATTTAATAATTGTTCCTTTGCCTGCTCTAATTCATCTTTCATCATGACCACTATTTTTTGAATGCCGACATCATTTGCTTTCGATCCCATTGTATTTATTTCACGTCCGATTTCTTGTAACAGAAATCCGAGTTTTTTTCCCTTCATGGCAGCTTCTTCATCAAGCAATGTAAAAAAATATTCGCAATGATGTAACAACCTGTTTTTCTCTTCCGTAATATCAAACCGTTCGACATAATAAATTATTTCCTGTTCGAGTCTGTTTTTGTCAATAGTATTTGAGTGTATCAAATCTTGTACAGAGGTATTCATTTTTTCTCTAAGCCTTTCCAACCTGCCCGTTTCTAATGGATTGACTTCATGACAAAAGGTTTCAATATTTTTTATATTTGAAAGGATATGTTTCTCCAACATCTCACCTTCTGCAGCGCGATGTGTATTTAATAGAGCACATGCTTCATCTATTTTTATTGAAAGTTCGTTCCACAATTCTTCAGCTAATGTATCATTTACTGTTGAAACAATTTCCGGCATCCGCATCAATGTGGCGAGCATATCTTTTTTCTCAAGATTTAATTCCCCGGCAATTTGATTCATACATTCAAAATAATATTTCGCCAATTCAAGATTCACAGAAACCGGTTTAGATGTACCATGTTGTTTCAGGTAAATTGTGATGTCGATACTTCCGCGAGACAGATGTTGTTGCAGTTGATTTCGTATACTGATTTCATACAACTTTAAAATAGATGGCAGTTTTGAATTTACTTCAAACTGTTTTCCATTCAACGAGCGAATTTCTAATGAGCAAACATAGTCACCCAAATTAAATTCTAATCTCCCAAAACCTGTCATCGATTGCAGCATATTTTTATTATTTCTGTGGCTAAAAATAATTCAATAAACGGTAACGGATAGAAAAAATAATTTTACATTTTTAATTTATTTTCATGAATAGGTTCATAAAAATGAATTTATTTTTTACTAGGAATAAAATAATAAAAAATAATTCGGGTAGAGGAGATCGTTGAATGCTTTTTTTATTGTCTTCTGTAATGTAGATGAATAAAGGCTCACAGCGTATTAAAAAAATAAACCCGACAGAAAGAATCAATCGGGTTTGTGAATTTATGGGTTAGTAAGCGATATAACCAATACAAGTATAGCGTGTTTTTTTTGTTGAGAAAAATTTTTAGTAAAAAAAGTTATTCACTAATTGTTAATATTCGAAGTAAGTCAGAACTTTTTTTTATAAAAATAAATTCATTCTGTGCTACATAGAATTTTATACGAGTAACTTTTTTTAAAAAATACAGTTCACTCGACGCACAATTTTTCATGTCTGTCCATAAAATTTCTAAAACATTTTTAGTTTATTATTTTTATCTTTACTTTTAGAAAAATTATGCTGCGGGCGATCAATGAAATTCCTGCACAAACAATAACACACGCATTATGAAATTACAAGCCCCTGTAAATGTGAAATGGATAGCCAAGTTTGTTGGTGCAGAATTAATCGGTGATGATACCATAGAGGCAAATGGCATTAATGAAGTACATAAAATTACACCGGGTGATCTTTCCTTTGTAGATATTGAAAAGTATTATTCCCGGCTATTGCTAAGCGAGGCCTCTGTTATTATTATGAATAAGGTAGTCGAATGCCCAAAGGGAAAAGCACTGCTTATCACTAAAGATCCGGCAGGTGCATATGTAAAATTGGTAAAACATTTTTGCCCTTTTGAACCTGCAACAAAAATGATTAGTGATACCGCTGAAATTGGAGAAGGGACTATTTTACAACCTGGCGTATTTATTGGCAATCATTGTAAAATAGGAACGAATTGTGTGATCCATCCCGGTGTTGTTATTTATGATGGTACTACTATTGGGAACAATGTAAACATACAAGCGAATTCTGTGATTGGTGGGGATGCGTTTTATTTCAATAAGCGCGAGAATGAAGAATTGCGTTACCTGAAATTAGAAAGTTGTGGTACTACCATTATAGAGGATGATGTAGAAATTGGTTCTTGTTGCACTATAGACCGCGGTGTTAGTGGCATCACTATTATTGGGAAAGGTACTAAGTTTGATAATTTTATTCATATAGGTCATGGAACTGTCATTGGAAAAAATTGTTTGTTTGCTGCCCAAGTAGGTGTTGCCGGTAAAGTAACAATCGGAGATAATGTACTGCTTTACGGACAAGTGGGTGTATCGAAAGATTTGGTCATCGAAAGTAATACCGTGGTGCTTGCAAAAAGTGGGGTAGGCAAATCGCTTCCAGGTGGCAAGGTTTGGTTTGGTATTCCGGTGCAAGATGCGAAAGATAAAATGGAAGAACTTGTTTGGGTAAAACGTATTCCTGAATTATGGGATAAAATGAAAAACGAGTTTTAAATTGATTAGTGTACATTATGCATTGTAAAATCACTAGCCGCTCGGCTTATCAACTATAATTTCTTATTCCTTATTCCTTATTTCTTATTCCTTATTTCAACATCAATTCCCTCAGTCTTGCAATAGTGCCGGAGCGCGAATGACTATCTAATTTCAAGTACATATGATTAATATGTTTCTTTACGGTATTCAATGAAATAAAAAGTGTGTCGGCAATTTGTTGATTTGTATTGCCATTATAAATTAAACTTAGTAATTCGAATTCCCGTTCTGAAATAGATTCCGGTAATGATTTATTAATTGCTTGCAAGGAGAGTTCTGGAAATTTATTTTTATTCTTCTGCGCAAAATTATATAACGCAATTTCAATGGTTGAATAAAGTCCCGCTTCAGAAAATGGTTTCACAATATAACCGGATGGCTCGGTATGCTTTGCTTTGTCGAGTGTTCCTTTGTCAGAGTAAGATGTCAGAAACACAAAGGGTATATGGTAATCTCTCGAAATAATTTCAGCGATTTGAATACCTTCTTGTTCGCCACTTAAATTAATATCGAGTAAGGCAAAATCAGGTGTGTTGGTTTTTAGTTCATGCAAGGCATCCTCCATATCATAGACAATGCCTGACACTTTGTATTCATTTTTTTCCAATGCCGAAGAAATGTCTTCTGCAATAATGGGCTCATCTTCTACAATCAATATTCTAATTTCTGTCATTTGCTGGTATTTTTATTTTATTTCGGTGTTGCCTGCTTTAAAATTTTTAATTTCAATATCAACTTTTGTTCCATCTTCGTTGTAAATTTTTATATCGCCTTTTAGTTTTTTCATAAAGGCATGAATCATTTTATGACCGAATGAATTTTGATTGAAATGTGATTCACTTCCCTGAATGCCAATACCATTATCATACACCGATAATTTTAATGTAGTTGTTTCTTGTTTGAGAATCACTTTTATTTTGCCATTGGTATGCGTAGGAAATGCATATTTCAAACAATTATTAATTAATTCATTCAATACTAAACCGAGCGGAACCAATGTATCAACATCTAATTGCAATGGCTGAATATCCATTTCTAATGTAATATTATCATCATGAATATTATAGGAATGAAACAGATA
>JANNYV010000574.1:0-8761 GCA_031410275.1 Bacteroidota bacterium | reverse complement strand
TATAATATTCAACATCTTCATTCAACCATGTTGTTGAGTAGGTATTTATTTCATGTGGCGCAATTAGTATTTTCCAATCTTGGGGTAGTAATTGAATTATTTTCTTTAATGTGTCTTCATCACTTTTCCAAACACTGCCTGCTATAAATAGATTCTGTTGAGCTGTAAAATCTGTGATTATTTCATCTTCAAATACTGCTTGTTGAATTTCGGCTACTCTGTCGAAACGGGTATCACCAAGCACTGAAACATTTTTTATGTCAATGCCATTGAGTAGCTGCTCGCTTTCATTATTTTGCACAAAGATATAGGCAAAGCATCGCAACATTTGACGATGCATACTGCCATACCGGGTAAAGAAAATTTGTTCTTTTCGAAATATGCCTGAGACTAAATAACTCGGAATATTTCTATTTCTTAATTGGGTTAAATAATGAAACCAAAACTCATATTTAATAAAAAATACAGCCTGAGGTCGAATGGTTTCGATAAACTGAATGGCATTTTTTTTGGTATCAATAGGCAAATAATAAATCAGGAAATTGGCATATCGTTTCACGGCAAATTCATATCCCGAAGGCGAAAAAAAAGTAACCAAAAAAGTTGCTCCCTGATATTGAGTCCTTAGAATATTTAATAAAGGAAGACCTTGCTCAAATTCGCCAACCGAGGCACAATGAAACCAAATGGTATTGTTGAATTTTTCTTTTTTAAGTGTTTCAAAAAGGTTCTTCCTACCTGTTATCCATTTTACTGCCTTTTGATTAAATAAGGAATAGATGCGAATGCCAAGCCCATAAAAAAAAATAGCAATGTTATAGAATATTATCAGCATTTAGTAATACGTATCTTCTGTTACCTTTTTATAAATGGGTATTACCCAACCGAATTTAAAACCGAGTAGTAAATCATTTCGTTTGGCATGGTCGCTTCGCGCTACATCATATAAATAATCTCGTCTGCCTTGCGTAAAGCCCCAAACAAAATCAAATCCGGCATAAAAATTAATGAGCTTGCTTTTTGAAAAATAAGAATACCCGGTAAAGTTTTCAAGATAGATTCCATTCGTGAGCCTGTCATATCCTTTTATATAAGAATCTCTCAGTTGAGGAAACGAATTATCCTTATCAAACAATTTAATTTTATGCTGAATAAAACCTGCTGAAAATGTAGTGGTCGGACCTGAATTCGCAT
The DNA here is from genome assembly GCA_031410275.1 of Bacteroidota bacterium. GTDB lineage: Bacteria > Bacteroidota > Bacteroidia > Chitinophagales > Chitinophagaceae > OLB11. Next base: position 7,567 of record JANNYV010000574.1, on the reverse strand, counting down.
TCATTTGTAATAGCGGAAATATTTTACCGACCTGCACGCCCAATAAATAACCTCGTTCGAACGTGCCGACATTCAACACATCACCAACTTGAGAAATCACACCGCCCTGACTGGTTTTTAAATTGACCATCAAACTATCTTCATTTATTTTATTTCCTGTAATCAATTCTCCTTTCACACCAACAATCCAATTGCTTGCTGTCTTATATTTTATACCCAAGCCTAAACGATAACTTGTTCCAAAACGTTTTGCCATATCAGCCAATGGAAAATCCATATGTGCTGTTAAATCAACATTAAATATTCCACTGCCGAGTTCCTTCACTGTTTTATTATTTGTACTGGAATCATTTTTTACAAGCGGCTTTTGTACGCTTTGTGCAACTGATAAACTTGCGTAGAAAAAAAACAGAATCATCAGAATATTTTTTTGTTGATGCATAGTTCGCTAAAAACTTTTAATTCGGCGTAAAGTTGCATTTATTCTACGAAAATACAAGAAATATATTTCGCAGTTGTTGTTATATTTGCCCGCAATTTTCAACACAACTACGCATGATGAAGTTACAGATGGTCGACTTAAAAAGTCAATACCTCAACATTAAAAATGACATCGATACAGCTCTTCAGCAAGTGTTAGATGACACCAATTTTATCAATGGTCATCAAGTCGCAGAATTTGCACGAAACCTTGAACAATATCTTGATGTAAAACATGTCATTCCTTGTGCAAATGGAACGGATGCGTTGCAAATTGCAATGATGGCATTAGACTTGCAACCGGGCGACGAAATCATTACGCCATCGCATACCTATTTTGCCACCGTTGAAGTGGTTGCCTTACTTAAACTTACGCCAGTGTTTTGCGAAGTAGATAAGCATACATTCACCATCAACACGGAGGATATTGAGAAATTAATTACACCGAAAACGAAAGCAATCGTTCCTGTTCATTTATTTGGACAAAGTGCAGACATGGAACCTATTTTGGCATTGGCGAAAAAATATAATTTATATGTGATTGAAGACAATGCACAAGCAATTGGCGGGCATTATATTTTTAGTGACGGAACTAAAAAGGCAAATGGCACAATGGGTACAATAGGAACAACTTCTTTTTTTCCATCAAAAAATTTGGGCGCTTATGGCGATGGTGGCGCCCTCTGTACAAATGATACAACCCTAGCAGAAAAAATAAAAATGGTTGCGAATCATGGACAACGAGCTAAATATGTGCATGAATTAGTTGGATGCAATTCCCGTTTAGATACCATGCAAGCTGCCATATTAAATATAAAACTTCGTCATCTCGACTTGTATTGCGATGCACGAAGAATGGTTGCTGATTTTTATGACCATGCCTTTGCGAGTCATCCGAATATTACAACCCCGTTTAGGGCATCCTATTCTCATCATGTATACCACCAATACACAATAATTTTAGAAGAGGTTGACAGAGATTTGGTAAAAAAGAAATTAGAGGAACGCGGAATCCCTTCGATGATATATTATCCGATTCCGGCACATAAACAAAAAATGTTTGAGCATTTTAGAATAGATGGCACGCAATTGGTAATAACGGATTGGCTCGTTACTTGCGTGATTTCAATTCCAATTCACACAGAAATGACAGAGGAACAATTAAATTATATAACATCAAATTTTATTGACATCGTAAATTTATCTAAATGAAAATAGCAGTTGTAGGCACAGGATATGTTGGGTTGGTATCAGGTACTTGTTTTGCCGAATCGGGTAATCACGTGATTTGTGTAGATATTGACAAGAAAAAAGTAGAACGGCTTTCCGCAGGAGAAATAGTTATTTATGAACCTGGATTGGATGTTCTCTTCCACCGGAACATTAAAGAAAACAGAATCAGTTTTACCACTGATTTAAAAGGGGCCATTGAAAGCTCTGACTTAATTTTCCTGGCATTACCAACACCACCGGGTGAAGATGGCTCCGCAGATTTGAGTTATATTCTTGGAGTTGCTGAACAAATAGGAAAAATTTTAGCTGAACATAAACAATATAAAGTCATCATTAATAAAAGTACTGTCCCGGTTGGTACTGCCGAAAAAGTCAGGAATAAAATACTTGAAAATTATCAGGGTGAATTTGATGTAGTGAGCAATCCTGAATTTTTACGTGAAGGAGTTGCTGTCGAAGATTTTATGAAGCCTGACAGGGTTGTTGTAGGCTGTAGCAGTGAGCGGGCTAAAAAAATGATGCAACAATTGTATGCACCTTTTGTTCGTCAAGGTAATCCTATTTATTATATGGATGAACGCAGTGCCGAGTTGACAAAATATGCAGCTAATTCATACCTCGCCATGCGGATTACATTTATGAATGAACTCGCCAATCTTTGTGAGAAGGTTGGTGCTGATGTAGAGACGGTTCGGGTAGGTATGGGAAGTGATAACCGAATTGGGAAACGATTTTTATTTCCGGGTATCGGTTATGGCGGCAGTTGCTTTCCAAAGGATGTGCAGGCATTGGTGCAAACATCCAATCAGTATGGCTATACTTACAGTACCTTAAATGCGGTGATGGATGTAAATGATAAACAGAAATTAGTATTGGCCGATAAAATTATTGCTCATTTTGACGGTGATGTAAAAGGAAAAAAAATTGCGTTGTGGGGTTTGGCGTTTAAACCAAATACCGATGATATTCGTGAGGCACCGGCCTTATATATTATTCCAAAATTAGTGGAAGCAGGTGCTGAAGTAATTTGTTACGACCCGGAAGCTATGAGTAATGTAAAAGAATATGTAGAGAAAAATCATTCCTCCCTTTCTTCTAAAATTACTTTCGGTGAAAATGCCTACGATATTTTGCAGGATGCTGATGCGTTGGCAATTTGCACTGAATGGAGTATTTTTAGAACGCCCGATTTTGAAAAGGTCAAGAATTTGATGAAGAGCCATGTTATCTTCGATGGAAGAAATTTATTTGATTTGCCTGAAATGATAGAGCAAGGTTTTTATTATAATTCAATGGGGCGAAAAACAATTAATCAATCGGTATGAAAAGAGTATTAATCACAGGCGGTGCAGGTTTTTTAGGGTCACATCTTTGCGACCGATTTATTGCTGAAGGATATCATGTGATTGCCATGGATAATTTATTGACTGGCAATATTGAAAATATTGAACACTTGTTTAAACTACAACATTTCGAGTTTCATCATCATGATGTCAGCAAATTTGTGCATGTTGCCGGCGACTTAGATTATATACTTCATTTTGCATCCCCCGCCAGTCCGATTGATTATTTAAAAATGCCGATTCAAACCCTGAAAGTTGGTTCGCTTGGGACACATAATTTATTGGGACTTGCAAAACAAAAAAATGCTCGTATGCTGATTGCTTCTACCTCTGAAGTGTATGGCGATCCGTTGGTGCATCCTCAGAATGAAGAATATTGGGGCAATGTAAATCCGATTGGTCCTCGTGGTGTATATGATGAAGCAAAGCGTTTTCAGGAAGCAATTACCATGGCGTATCATACCTTTCATGGATTGGAAACACGTATCGTTCGTATCTTCAATACATACGGTCCGCGTATGCGTCTCGATGATGGCCGAGCATTACCTGCCTTTATGAGTCAGGCGTTGAAAGGTGAAGATATTACAGTATTTGGTGACGGTTCACAAACCCGTTCATTTTGCTATGTCAGTGATTTGGTCGAAGGTATTTATCGTCTCTTATTGAGCGACTATTATATGCCGGTAAATATTGGCAATCCCAATGAAATATCATTGAAAGATTTTGCAGAGGAAATTAAAAAATTAATTGGCACCGATTCTAAAATTGTGTATGAGCCATTACCGCAAGATGACCCCAAACAACGTCAACCGGATATTACCAAAGCAAAAGAATTATTAGGTTGGGAGCCAAAAATAAACCGCAGCGAAGGATTGAAAATTACATTAGATTATTTCAAGAAGAAAGTATTGCGTGATTCAATTTAAGGGCATAAATTTTAGAGGCTCTTTGAACTGATCTCATTCTCATTCAGTCAAATTTATTTTTTATTGAGTTCATTTTTTATTGGTATAATGCCAAGAGAAATACAATGTTGTATAACATAATAGGATTGGGCTTTTATCGTATTGGTTAGGTATTGTACATTTTTGTGTGTACTAAATAAAACGATATCTTTTTAATTCTTGATAAAGGACTAAAAGCAATCATAGTTTATACAATAAAAAAAACAGAAGCTACGTTATTAAACAAATCACCAAGCCATAAAATTGGTTAGTAGTTTTTAAAACAAATTAATCTCAAAATAATAAACAGCATGAACTGAGTTATACGTCACCAAAACCGTATACAATGGAAGCGAAAAAAATCCTCCAATCCGATGTCTTAGATATCATTTTCGATCAGCGCAATAAAGCCTATGGTGCATATGAACTTCGAAAAAATTATCATAAGCGGGCACGCAACGCTATTGTCTTCACCATTATTTTTGTATCGATGATAGTCTCAGCTCCGTTGGTCGCAGGTTTACTTCGAACTCAGCCACCGCTTCTACCACCTATAACAGAAACACCAAGAGTAATTAAAGACATTCCTGTTTCACTCAATCATCCTGAGCCACCTGCAGTAAATACTCATGTAAAAGTTGATCCACAGCCAACTATCCCCATAGTAATCGCTCATGTAATTAAAGACCCTTTGCCTCAAGACCCTGAAGTGATTACACCTCCTTCTCCTGCAGGACCCGAAGGACCTGAAGTGTTAGGCCCCTTGAATCCCACAGTTAGTGGTGGTGGAACACCAAAAGAAGGTGGTATTGTTGAAACGGCAAAAGAGCCCGAGATTATATTTACAACCGAAATGGATTTGCAACAATACCCCGAATTTCCGGGTGGTGAAGAAGCCTTAACTGCCTATCTTGTCAAACATATTCAGTATCCTTCACGAGCGTTGCAAAATGATATTGAAGGTCATGTCACTCTTGGATTTCTTGTGAACAAAGATGGTGAGATTGAAGATATCAAAGTGATACGAAGTTTAGGATATGGTTGCGATGATGAAGCATTACGAGTTGCAGGTGCCATGCCTAAATGGAAGCCTGGAAAAAATAACGGGAAGGCAGTGAAGGTCTATTTCAATTTGCCTATCAATTTTGTTTTGAATAAGCAGTAAGGGTTATGGAGTGGCGAGTTAAACGTTCCGGGAATTAGTATGATGAGTGATAACTTATCAGAAAATAACCAATAACTTTTATTTACTTTGTTTAAACTAAATGAAGTGTCGATACTCAAAGCCGCCAAAAAAATTATGCAGCCTATCTCTTTCTCTTTTTTGCTCCGTAAAAAATTTATTCTCTCTCTCCTATTTGCCCTGTGTATTTTGCAAATGCATGCACAACAAAATGTCATTCTCATAATTGCTGATGATTTGGGTACTGATTATTGTGGCTTTTATCCTCACGGGCAAGACACAGCAAACATGCCCAATATACGGGGACTGTTAAGCAAAGGAGTGCAATTTAAAAATGCATGGGCAACACCGTATTGCTCCTCTACCCGATCGAGTATATTGACAGGGCGCTATCCGTTTCGAACCGGTGTAGGAACTGTTATATCGGGTGCAGGTTCTGCAGATTTAGACAGCACAGAAATTTCATTCGCAAAATTATTGAAGTACTCAGCCCCTACAAAATATGCAACAGCCCATATTGGTAAGTGGCATATGAATATTCAAACGCCACAAAAGATTTTATATCCGACGACAAAATTTGGCTATGACTTTTTCCAGGGAAATTTTCAAGGGGCCATAACTGATTATTATAATTGGACAAAAATTACAAATGGATTATACACCACCACAGTGACGAATTATGCGACCACAGAAACTGTGAATGATGCGATTAATTGGCTAGATACGTTATCATCGGGTAAGCCGTTTTTTATGTGGCTGGCATTTAATGCACCCCATTCACCTTATCATTTACCGCCGGCTTCTTTACACACCATTCCGGGATTAACAGGTACGGCTGTTGATATCAGTCAACATACCAAAAAATATTTTATGGCTATGATAGAAGCTATGGATACCGAGACCGGCAGACTTTTGCAATATTTAACCGCCCATAATTTGATGGATAGTACTAATATTATTTTTATAGGTGACAATGGCAATGACAAACGAATTGCACAAATTGCCGATACAGTTCGAGCCAAAGGCACCTTATACGATTATGGTATTCAGGTGCCATTTATTGTTTCAGGTCCGGCGGTAGTAAATCCTAATCGCATGAGTGATACACTCATCAATACGCCAGACATCTTTGCGACTGTGCTTGATTTGGCCGGTTATACAAATTGGCCTGCTGCAATTCCTTTAGGCAAGGTGGTTGATTCAAAAAGTTTACTGCCCGTTATCAAAAATCAAAGTGGTATTGCTCATCCTTGGATATTTTCTGAATTGTTTACACCAACGCCTACACCTCAAGATGGGAAAGCCATTCGGAATAAAGAATACAAACTCATTCAATTTGATGATGGTCATCAGGAGTTTTACAAAGTGGTCGCCGATACGTTTGAATTGAATAATTTACTGTTACAAAATCTTACCGCTGCGGATATTTCAAATTATTATGAGCTCTGCAATGCGCTTTCAAATTTGGTGGGCACGAATGCATGTCAAACAGGGGTTGGAGTTGAAAATTATTTAATTGACAATCAGTTGCTCATTTATCCAAATCCTTTTCAAGAAAAATTAAATATGACATTAAAGTATGATGCTGACATTTATTTGTATGATGTGACAGGCAGAGAATATGATCATCAATCATTCCATAAAGGCCGGCAAAGTATTAGCACAAAGCAACTCACAAAAGGGATGTATATTCTTCAGTTAAAAAATGAATATGGTATTGTGAGTAAGAAGATAGTAAAGGAGTAAATGGGAGATCGACAATTCTTGACGTTGCAAGTTGAGGATTGAGAATTGTAAGTTGAAAGTTGAGGGTTGAGAATTGAGAGTATAAAATAATATATTCTCGTCTTCAATTTTATTTCGTAGGAACGTGACTTGCGTAAGGGATGGTAGTGAAAAGCCCGGAGTGAGGCACGAGCGAGGACTTGGAACGGATAGCCCGGCCCCGAAGCAGACCCATTGGCAAATTCTTAAAAATTAAATTGACTAAAAACTTTTTTTTGCCATGGGGCGCTTCGGGGGTACGCCCAAAATAATTTTAAGAATTTTTATTCATTGCTTCAATAATAGGAAGGAATGTTTCCGCTTTTAAAGCAGCACCGCCTATAAGTCCACCGTCAACATCTTCGCAGGCAAATAGCTCGGTTGCGTTTGCCGCATTGCAACTGCCTCCATACAAAATAGAAATTTCATTAGCCGGTGCGGCTCCATATTTTTTCACCATCAAGCTTCTGATAAATGCATGCATTTCTTGCGCTTGTGCAGTTGACGCAGTCACGCCTGTACCGATGGCCCAGATTGGCTCGTAAGCTATGACTAGATTGTCAGCCCCTCTCCTATCTACTCCGAGTAGGCTGTACTCGAGTTGATGCTTGATAATATCC
>JANNYV010000573.1:0-2085 GCA_031410275.1 Bacteroidota bacterium | reverse complement strand
AGCAATTGTGCTAATTCTTTACGGAAGTTCTGTGAATAATGCGTATACCGAATTAGACGATACTATTTTTATTCAGGAAAATCACTCGTATAATGAACAAGTCTCCAATATATTTCATTCGTTTAAACGGGGTGTTTTCAGTGAAACAAATGATACCTATTACAGGCCTTTACTTCTCAATTCATTTATAGTAAATAATATGATGAGTGATACCAATGTAAAAGGGTATCATGCCATGAATTTGTTATTTCACTTAATGGCAGTTCTATTGCTTTTTCTATTATTGAAACGATTAGGGCTAGATCGACTATCTGCTTTTTTACTGTCTGTATTATTCGCAGTGCATCCTGTGTTAAGTCAGGCTGTGGTATGGATACCGGGGAGGAATGATACACTGCTCGCTGTTTTTTCCTTTGCGTTTATGATTGCAGCGCTCGACTATATCCGATATAGGAAATGGCAATTTCTGCTGCTTCAATTCGTTTGTTTGTTGGCTGCTTTTTTTACAAAAGAAACAGCTGTGTTTATTGCACCAGCCTTCCTGTTAGTATGTATCTTGATGATTGACTTTAAATGGAAAGAAAAAAAGAATTTTATATTATATGGCTCTTGGATAGGAAGTATGGGTTTTTGGTTTTTGGTTCGTTCATTAGCAACATTAAAAAATGATCCGATCGATATGAGTGTTGTTGCAAAGAGTTTCTTTTTGCGTATGCCCTTGGCCATTCAATATCTTGGTAAGATTTTATTTCCATTCAACCTGAGCGTATTTCCAATGATGAATGAAACAAGTTATGTGTTTGGCCTCATTGCCATCATTGCAATTATTGTATTGATTTATTTCTCGAAAGAGCGAAACAATAAAATTATCGTCGCCGGGTTTGCTTGGTTTTTTATTTTATTACTCCCGCTTTTTTTATTACCCTCTTCTATCAATGATCAAGATTTTGAACACCGGCTTTATTTGCCCATCATTGGTATATTGATTGTATTTAGTCAAACAGTATTATTTAAAAACCTTACACAAAATGCAATGATGCTAAGTGTCGCAAGTATAGTGGTGGTATTTTTTGGTATCAATGTGATGCATCAAAAAAACTTTAAAGACCCGTTGTCATTTTGGACGGCTGCCGTAAATACGACTCCAAAATCATCTTATGCGAATATGATGCTGGCCGCCCGTTTGAAGGAAACGAATAAAATAGAAGCGGAAGAAATGATGCAGAATGCGTATCGCTTAAACCCGAAAGAGAAATATGTCAATTACTATCTAGGCAAAAATTATTTGGAGAATAATGCGATAGACTCGGCTGAAAAATATTTGCTGGATGAATTAAAAGGCTCTGCCTATCCTGATTCTTATTTTTTACTTTCGCGCGTTGCATTTCTAAAACAAGATACAACAAAGAGTATTGCTTATCTCGGCAACTATCTTGAAAAGGACCCGCAAAATTCACAGGCCATTAATAATTATGTATTGATGCTTTGTCAAACCAATCAATTTGAAAAAGCGAGAGCCTTTATTTCAAAGAAGCAAAAAGAGAATATTATGGTTCCAAAAGCCTTGCTGGATTTGGCCAACAAGGGAAGTTAATAGTCTTTGTAGTGTTCCTAATTTCTAATTAAAAGTTAGTAATTTAATTTCCTAATAGCTCAAGATATTATATGGTTTTATGTACCAAGCTCAGCCAAAAACGCTCACTTGTAGTAATAATCTCTTTGTCAATAAATGCTTCTAATTCTTTAACTCCTTGATAGATAAAATAAGCGTTATCCATCCGGCAATAAAAAATAAACCACCAAGAGGAGTGAGTATTCCTAATCCGCTAAGACCAACGGTATTGGCACTCTTCAGGGCACAGAGTAAATAAATAGAGCCGGAAAATAATAGAATGCCAATGATTAAAAAAAGACTGATGTATGGTATCAACCTACTCTTATTTTGTTGTGCATATAAACTCACAAAGAGCAACGCAAACGCATGATAAAATAAGAGTAGGTTGATACCATACATCAGTCTTTTTTTAATCATTGGCATTCTATTATTTTCCGGCTCTATTTATTTACTCTGTGCCCTGAAGAGTG
>JANNYV010000572.1:0-2800 GCA_031410275.1 Bacteroidota bacterium | reverse complement strand
CAAATGGATATCAAAGTTGATGGATTAAGTATGGATGTGATGATGCAAGCATTAGAGCAAGCCAAACAAGGCCGTTTGCATATACTCAATGCCATGTATGAAGCAATGCCTGTTTACAGACCTGATTTGAAACCACATGCACCACGTATGGAATTCCTTACTATTGAAAAAGAATTTATCGGTGCTATCATCGGACCCGGTGGAAAAATAATTCAAGAAATTCAACGTGAAACAGGTACAACTATCACCATTGAAGAAGTAGACAACAGAGGTGAGGTAAGTATATTCTCTAAACAAAAAGAAGGATTGGATAAAGCACTTGGATGGATACGAGGTATTGTACAAGTTCCTGAAATTGGAGCGACATACGATTCTGTTGTCAAATCGATTATGCCATTTGGTGCCTTTGTAGAATTTATGCCCGGCAAACAAGGCTTATTGCATATTTCTGAAATCAGCTGGCAACGACTCGAAACCATGGATGGTGTATTTAAAGAAGGCGATAAAGTAACTGTTAAACTTACAGGTACTGACCCTAAAACAGGAAAATATAAATTCTCACGTAAGATTTTATTACCAAAGCCTCAGGCAAATTAAACTATTTGACAGCCTGTGGTATTTGGATAAAAATATTATTTAAACAAAAAAATCGTCTGAATGGACGATTTTTTTGTTACATCAATTTAAACCCAGCTTCTACGTATGATACTCTTAAAAATATCACAACAAGCATCATAAAACCAATAGCTAAACAATATTATATAACTTGCGGCGTTAGGTAGTTCTGACAATTTAATTTCTTAAATAAAAAACTATGAACACAAAAATTCTTTGGGTAGATGATGAAATGGATTCGCTTAAATCGCAAATTATGTTTCTCGAAAATAAGGGCTATGATGTGGAGACATTTTCGAATGGCTATGATGGTCTCGAATATTTAAAAGCAAATCATGTGGACGTGATTTTATTAGATGAAAGTATGCCGGGCATGACTGGCCTTGAAACACTTTCAAAAATAAAAGAATATAACGTAAATATTCCTGTCGTGATGGTGACAAAAAATGAAGCTGAAAATATCATGGAAGATGCCATCGGTGCACAAATCACAGACTATCTCATTAAGCCGGTAAATCCAAATCAAATTTTATTGACACTTAAAAAAATTATTGATTCAAAGACATTGGTCAGCGAAAAAACAACGCAGAATTATCAGCAGGAATTTCGAAATTTATTTTTAGCATTGAATTCAAATCCTGATTATACCGAATGGTGCAACTTGTATAAAAAATTAGTGTACTGGGAATTAGAAATGCAAAAATCGGACAGTCCCGAAATGCTTGAAATATTTAGTTCACAAAAGGAAGAAGCGAATAATGAGTTCTGCAAGTTTGTCGACAAAAATTATTCGAAATGGGTGAAGGCAGGTAATGCCGGTGCACCCGTCATGAGTCATACACTCATGCAAAATCATTTATTTCCCAATCTCGAAAAAGGCAAATCAACATTTTTTGTTTTGATTGATAACCTTCGATGGGATCAATGGAAAACAATACAAGCCAAATTTGCCGAGTTGTTTCGAATCACCGATGAAGATTTATTTTGCGCTATCTTACCAACGAGTACGCAATACAGTCGCAATGCTATTTTTTCAGGTATGTTACCGGTTGATATTGAAAAAAACTATCCGGTCGAATGGAAAAATGATGATGAAGAAGGCGGGAAAAATTTGTACGAGGAAATGTTTTTTGATGACCAATTGAGACGCCGAAAATTGCAGGATTTAAAATTTTCATATACCAAAGTAACCAATCACGACCATGGAGAGCAACTGGTCAACAATATTCAAAATTTATTACACAACGACATTAATATTATTGTTTACAATTTTGTTGATATGCTTTCACATGCCCGTACGGAAATGGAAGTATTAAAAGAATTAGCCAATGATGAAGTGTCGTATCGCTCGTTGACCAACAGTTGGTTTGAGCATTCCCCTTTATATCAGGCGTTGAAAAAAGTGGCGGACAAAAATATAAAAGTAGTTGTCACTACGGATCATGGAAGCGTGCAGGTAAAAACTGCGAGCAAAGTAATTGGTGACAAACAAACCACCGCCAATATCCGTTACAAACACGGACGTAATTTGAATTATGACAATAAAGCTGTATTAGCATTTCGTGAGCCACATGATATTGGTTTACCAAAACCAAATTTCAATTCAAGTTTTATATTTGCAAAGAATGATGTGTATCTCTGCTACCCGAATAATTACAATCACTTTGCCAATTACTTTCGCAATACATTCCAACACGGCGGTGTATCACTTGAAGAAATGCTAATTCCGGTCGTGAAGATGGAAAGTAAATAAGAAGATAGGAATAAGTCGTAAGCTATAAGTAGCAAGTTGACTCATAACTCAGTAAAGCATAAACTAATAATTCGGTCTTCATGAAAATTGCCATTATCGGTTCAGGAAATATAGCCACTTTTTTTTCAAAAAAATTTCATCAGTACAGACATGAAATTGTGCAGATCATTTCGCTGAATATTGAACATGCAAGAGAGTTAGCCACGCATTTTAATTGTGCTTATGCATCTGATATCAATGAACTGAAGAATGATGCCGATGTTTATCTGATAGCAGTAAAGGATGATATCATTTCGGGAATTGTTGAACAGATGCCTTTTAAAAATAAAATTATTATACATACTGCGGGTTCTGTAACACTGGAGAATTTGTCATCTATTGCTTCCAATGTCGGTAGCATGTGGTGTATGTATTCTGTAAATAAAAACCATT
>JANNYV010000571.1:0-1647 GCA_031410275.1 Bacteroidota bacterium | reverse complement strand
GCTGAATTCGTTTAATAATTTCAATTCATGTCCAGTTGTCCACTCATATTGTACTACGTTGTATTACATTGAAACGAATGTTTTTATACAGCATACCCTCGGAACCCGGACGCGGCCGCGTTTTTTCGTTTCGTATACGAATTAGAGATAGGCGCATTCAAATTGCATACGATATTTTAACTTTGAATGAGTGTTTCGTTTGATATTCGAATTGGAGATATTTGCCAATTTTTTTACAAATTGTCAAATTTCATTTGTGACCCCTTTCCCTAGTCACAACCTCGCCTCTTTGGATACTTCTTTGAGGCCTACTGTGCAGTCCTACAATACTGCTACCTAATATAGCCCAAAACTATTAATATAATTAAGCTTACAATTAATGATATCCTATTGGAAAATGGCAATACAAGAATAATTATTAGGATATTGTGATTTCTGACAAAATCCCCGATATCATGCCAATGGGCAAACTCGTACACGTAGAAAACAAATCACGTCTACCATTTCCTCAGTTCATGATAGGCCTAATTATAATAATGCTCATACTGTGGATTTATTCAATTTTTCTATTTATCTCCAATTCGAATAAGAAACGGAACTTTATTCAACGTTAAAATATCGTATGCAATTTGGATGCGCCTATCTCCGATTCGTATACGAAACGTGAAAACGCAGCCCGGTACACATGTACAAAAGTTCATACGAGGTTGAATATTGCGATTGTTGCTTATATTGCTTTACTGATTATTGATGTATCAATAACACTGTACAACACCAAAAAAATTCATGAAAGCCAATATCTGTTTTATACTAATTCAACTGTGCTGATTTCAAATTTGAAGTCCATTTATGTCCATCACCCACCACTTTTTTGAAAAATCGTGATTTGTACAGGTTGCCCCAACAAAAATGACCTAACTTTGAAGGATTATGACTTTAACAATTTTTATTTAAAAGCCATTTCTAATATACCAAATTACAGCCTTTAATCCATTCTTTATGTTTGTAAAATATTGTTGTGATATTCGGTACCGTTTTCATAGAAAATTATCTGTCGCACACTGTTATTTTGCAGTGTGAACAGTTTTTATGCAATTTCATTGAAAATGATACCTCGGCGATTTATTGCATTTTTTTAATGAGTTATGGAATGAAATCTTAGATATTTTACCCACTTATAGAATGGCTTATTGCCTTTAATTTGGTATATTAGACATGACTTTTGAATAAAAATTGATAAAGTTATAAGCCTTTAAATTTGGTCATTTTGTTGGCCCACCCTGTACAAATCACAATTTTTCAAAAAAGTGGTGGGTGATGGACATAAACGGACTTCAAATTTGAAATCAGCACAGTCAAATTAGTATAAAACAGATATTGGCTTCCATTCATTTTTTTTAAACTTAAAATGTGTTGTACAGTGTAATCAATCAATCGACTGTTGATTGATTAAATTAGTATCGATTGTTAATTGGTGGAATTTGATTCAACCTATATTTTACTAAATTGATTTTGACCATTAGTTTTTATTGATAATTGGTTAAATTGGCTTTAACAATTAATTAGTTTAAAAATCTATTTATAGTACTAATTATCTAATCCCATGCTAGCCCAATTGCCTCGGATAGAAATTAAGGGATAAACTCA
>JANNYV010000570.1:0-24893 GCA_031410275.1 Bacteroidota bacterium | reverse complement strand
ATGAGTTTGTGAAATTACATTGAGATGATGAAACACACAAATACATGGGGTGCATTTCAATTTTTCGTCAGTCTTGACTTTTTGCTCCACTTTTTTATCAAGAAAAAAGTGGACAATAGAATTGAGTTACTGGTAGTATTTACTAAATTTAAATACGGACTACGAAAATTGAAATGCACCCCATGTATTTGTGTGTTTCATCATCTCAATGTAATTTCACAAACTCATGGCATTAAAAATTTTATGGTTATGTAGTTGGTATCCAAATGAAACCGACCCTTATTATGGTGGTTTTATAAAACGGCATGCCGAGGCGGTTTCAAATATTCATTCTATTGATGTGTTGTATGTTCATAAATGCAATAACTCTGCACAGTTACCCGAATATAAAAAGAATATATGCAATGAGCATTTAACGGAACATATTTTTACAAACCCGGTTTCAAATGAAAATTTTTTTTCTACGTTCTTGGGACTAATGAAGTTCTTTCTCATTCATCGACAATTTATACGAAAGAATGGAAGACCCGATTTAATTCATGTTCATATTCCAATGAAGTCAGGTCTTGTCGCCTTGTTTTATAAATGCGTTTATCATATTCCGTATATAGTAACAGAGCATTATGGTATTTATAATCCATTCCTTCATGATCATTTTAAAACAAGAAGTTTCTTTTATCGTTATGCAACAAAATTAATATTGAAGCATGCAAGTGCGATGACAACAGTCAGTAAAAGTCTGGGTGATGATATCAATCATTGGGTGCTTCAAAAAGAATTTACCGTCATACCCAATGTTGTTGATACAAACTTATTTCATTTCGAAGAACAAGTTTCAAAGGAAAAATTTCAATTCATTCACATTTCAAATATGATTCCTCTGAAAAATGTACAAGGTATTATTGAGGCTACAGAAATTTTATGGAGGGAGCGAACAGACTTTAAAATGGTTTTTGCCGGCAGAATAGTAAATACGTTTTATGAATTGGCTATCTCAAAAGAATTATTGAATAAGGTTATCTTTTTTGAAGGTGAAATTCCATACAACGAAGTTTCAACAAAAATAAAAGAGAGTGAAGCACTCATCATTTTTAGCGATACGGAAAGTCAATCTTGTGTTGTACTCGAATCGTTGTGTTGCGGCCGCCCGGCTATTGTGACCAATATTGGCGGTGTAAAAGAATTAGTGGATGAGGAAAATGGATATAAAATAAATGTGCGGGACACGAATGATTTGGTTAATAAAATGCGCGAAATGATAAATCATTATACCTCATTTAATTTGAAAAATATTTCAGCAAAGGCCACGAATATCTATTCATACGAAAGTGTAGCGAAGCAGTTTGACGAATGTTATGCAAAGGTTTTGAAGTATTGACAAGGAGAATAAGAGAAAAAGAGGATACGATCAAGGATTCCTTCTCTTCTTCTCTTTGTAAAATTACCTTATCCCTTTACCCCAATAATATTAAACCCAAAGACTTCATTCGTCGTCACTTTCACAGCATGATAATTACGTTTTGTATACCATGCAGCCGCCTCGTCATGCGCATGTTCCCATCTGAACTCAGGCGAGAACCAATCGAGTATATCAATCATCATTTCACGTATATTTTGTTTATTGCCTTTCATACGTTTAATGACAAAACTAACCGGCAACAACGTGCATGAATAAAGATAATATTGAAACTTAATCGGAAGTTTAGATGTATAATTCCGAACAATATTAAACAGATTGTGAATGGCATTATCTCTGTAGTGATACAGCCATACACTAATTTTTCCTCCTTGTTTGACACATGGTTCGAGACAGGAAAACGTGAGTTCAGAATTGGTTGTACAAATCAATACACCACTGCTATGCACAATATCAAAATAGTCAAAGGCAAGCGGCGGAAACTGCACATCAGCCTGTATAAAAATGGCATTGCTTTTATTGTTTTGTTTAAAGGCACGTTCAATACTTTGACTAAAATCCATCCCGACAATTTCGGCCCCACAGGCTGCAATAGATTGGTTTAATAACCCATTGCCACAACCGGCATCCACTATTTTTTTACCTTTTAAGGTTTCTTTGCTTTCGTCATTTTCACGTAAAAAACGGTCCAACATTCCGTCCTGGTCGGCATCCCATACTTTATCTTTTTCATAATCGAATAAACCCCATTCCTGCGAAAAACTTTTCTTGGTACGCTTATTTTTTTTCAATACAAACCGGAGTAAGCCTTTGTATTTTATTTCGAAATTATTTTTCACCTCATTGAAATTTGTCATATGCTTCGAAAGAAACTCTTGGTAATCTATACATGCTTCAACCAACAAACGAGGTACGCCATCAATCACAGGATACACACAATCACTGCTACGTAAAATACCGCTGAGGATAATTTCTTTTTCATGACCGTCATATTGTTTCGTCCCTTTCGATAATACTTCTAATTGCAATGGCTCTCGTGTTACCGGACATCGCAGTATTTGTAATAGCTCTGTTGTCATTTGTTTTAAATTACTGTGGATTTTTAGAATCGTGCAAGATACTAAAATTCGCCATTAAGGGTTCATGGTCTGAATAGGGAACATCAAGTTTTTCAAACCCATGAAGAGAAATTTCATTCCCATAAAATAAATAATCAATCCGTAAAACCGGAATGGTGTTACGATATGTTTTACCTAAACCCCATCCTTTTTCAAGAAAGGCGTCTTGCAAACGATCTCTGATTTTGAAATATACATAGGAACTGGGAATGTCATTTAAATCGCCGCAAAGTAGGACAGGCTTTTTATTTTGCGAAAGAATAGAGGCGATAATATCAGCCTCAAGCCCTCTGTTAACAGCATTGTCTTGCAATTTCTGAAAAATAGATTTCGATTGTTCAAGCGTACTGTCTGATATATTTGGGAACTCATCTTTATTAACCAATGCAGCTTCATTTTTGCTGAATCGATTTGATTTTAAATGCACATTGTACACGGTAAAGGTATCTTGCTGAAATACAATATCAGTTTTTTGCAAGAGGTTGTTTCCTTGTACATCTATTTCAAAATTTTCCGGATTGAGGATAGGCAAATGTGAAAAAATAATACTGCCCCATTTACCTCGTTTGCTTACATGCATATTGCACTCCGAAACATATTCGTATTGACAAGCTTCTTTAATGGCTTTAATATTATCGATACCACTAGACGAATTGTTTGAATAAAACTCTTGTAAACACAAGATGGAGGGATTCTTTTCTTTGAAAAAGGCAAGCATTTTATTCCGTGTATCCTTATCTTCACTCCAATGATATAAATCTAATAGCCTGACATTATAACTCAATACCGTAAAATTATTTGTTGCTTTTGAGAAATCTTGTTTGGCCGAAAAATTGGCCGCTATGCAAACACTGAATATATTCCATGAGAACCAAATCGCTGAAACTGGCAGCAAAATATACACATACTTTTTACTGAAGAGCCAAAAAAATACAAAGAACAAATTAATGATAACAAGCACCGGTGTCATTAATCCTAAAAGTCCCAGGTAGTTGTATTCATAAGGGTTTGAGCTTGGGATAAATTTTGTGCATGCCAGCAGAACAGCAAAGAAAATATTGACTAGCAGGATGCTATATTTAAAGAATTTTCTCAATAATCAGCTTTCTTTTTTACTCTTACTGTAATCGTCCAATAGTTGTCGTTCTTCCTTGCTCAATGAACTCAGACCACGTTCATTTATTTTATCTAAGATCTCATCAATTTTAGAAGGGGAAAACTGAATTTTCTTAAATGGAACAGTGTTATTCATTCTGTTTCGTACTTGTGTTTCTTTTTTTAAAATAAAATTTTTATTATCTAAAATGGAGCCACTTCGTTTTAAAAGTTCAGTACATTTTTCAAAGAAAGAATCCAATACATTATTATATGTCAAGCCAATTGCCAAGCCACCTAGTAAAAGAAATAAGTGTGCAATATTATCCAATCGTATAGAAGCTAATTGCAATGCCACAAAAACCATGACAAAAACCCAAATAGGAATACCCACTCCAAACAATGCCCAAAATTTATAGGATGGTTTAAATAAAACGGCAGCAAACGCCACAGCCATGACACAAGTAGATGCGCCGGTAAACAATTGTGGTTCGCCCGGTTTTAGCAAACATAATAAAAGCATTACAGCACCTCCGGCAATACCGCCGATAATAAAGATGGGTACTATTCTATTAGGGCCTCGTAAATCTTCAATCACTGTTCCAAAAATCCATAGCCAAATCAAATTAGCCACGATACCCCAAAAACTACCGTCCAGGAAAAAATAGGTAAACAAGCTCCAGGGTTGATGTGCAAAGGTTTTTATATCGGTTGGGATACTCAATTTATCCCATAGATAGGTATAAAAAGGAGCATCTGTATTCGAAGTAAGCAACATGCTTATACGGATAAAATGAAGGAGCACAAATATGATGGTGATGGCCAAGACGATTTTTATAATATCACTTTTGGATGCAAATTGAAAAATTGATTTTGAATTAAAGATTCCCATTTAGTAAAGGCTTTTTCTGTTTGTTTTATTCCACACTTTAATAATAATAAATGCCACCAACATACCACCGATATGTGCAAAGTGAGCTACATTATCTCCGGCACTATTGCGTATACCTGCGTACAATTCAAAGATAGCATAAAAAGCAACAAAGTATTTTGCCTTGATGGGAATAGGAATAAAATAAAGGTAAAGTTCTGTATTGGGGAATAAATAGCCGAAGGCAAAGAGAATACCAAAGACAGCACCCGAAGCACCTACCGTAGGCGTATCTTTTTGTATAATTAAGTACTTATTCAGTTCAAATGAAATGGATTGTATAAATGGCTCACCGGCCGGCGCAGCAGCGGCCCATTGCTTTTTGATATCATATAAAATAGAACCGAATTGTGAGCTCTTCGAAAAATGATGTTGGGTGAGGTAGGCGCTGAATTCTTCATAGGTAATAGCATGATTAAATTGCGTCAGTACTCCCTGTATCGTAGATAATTCATAAGTTACAACACCTAGATATAAAAGCGAAGCACCTACACCACACATCAAATAAAATGATAAAAAACGTTTCGGACCAAATGCACTTTCTAATACGGAACCAAACATCCACAAGGCAAACATATTTGAGAAGAGATGCATAAAACCTGCATCATACGCTGCGTCAGCCGCACCTACATCGCCATGCATAAACAGGTGCGTGAGCAATTGCCAAAATTTAAATTTATCAGAACTCCAATGATGAAGCGCCAAATATTCTGACAGGTCAATGCCTTGTTTACCGAATATAATGGTTGCCAAAAAAACCAAGCCATTGATGATTAATAAATTTTTTACCACGGGTGGTAATACATCGAAACGAGTGGGTCTGAAATTCATTGGGCAAATGTAAGGAGGAGATATGAGATAAGAGATGGGAGATCAGAGAAAATGCTGAAATTCGATGTTAGCGAGATTCATATCCAATTTGGGATTGGGAATTTGTTTTTTGAATTTTTTCTGTTACATTTAATTCGTAAGTCAAAAAGAATTGAACTTAAATTGAAATGAACCCAAATGAAAAATTACGAAACGCTTTCTGAAGCCATTAATGATTTAGTAAAACTTGGCTATACAATCAATTTCAATTTGAAAAATGATTGTATCGAATGTGAAGAGAATAACCTTACGATACATCCTGATGATTTTGAAATTGATGAAGTGTTTCGTTTCGATGGTATGACCGACCCGGGTGATGATACTATTTTGTTTGCTATTTCATCTGTCAAGCATACTGTGAAAGGCCTGCTGGTAAATGCATACGGAATGTATTCAGATAACTTTTCGGCTGAGCTGGCAGCGAAATTAAATAGACATAAGAATTAGTTACGGGTTAGAAAGTTACGGGTTAAGGAGTTGCTGGGAACTGCCTATTGTTTATTGCCAATTGTCTATTTGTTTTTGCATTCCTTGTCATCTAACATCGAGCATCTAACATCTCCACTCAGGGTACAACGGAAACGCTTTCATAAATTCATTGATTTCATTTTTTACACGCAAAGTTGTTTGTTCATTTTCGGGATCCATTAGAATGGTATCTATCCAATTGGCGATATATTCCATATCATTTTCTTTGAGTCCGCGTGTTGTAAGTGCCGGCACGCCTAAACGAATACCCGAAGTAATAAAAGGCGATTTATCATCATACGGCACCATGTTTTTATTAATGGTTATATCTGCTTTCACCAATGTATTTTCTGCTTTCTTTCCAGAGATATTTTTATTTCGAAGATCAATTAGTAACAAATGATTGTCCGTTCCGCCCGATACAATATTATAATCTCTTTTTTTAAATGCAATTTCCATGGATTTTGCATTCGTTAGAATTTGTTTGGCATAAACTGTAAATTCATCTTGCAAAATTTCGAAGAAGGCAACGGCTTTGGCAGCAATCACATGCTCTAACGGACCACCTTGAGTGCCGGGGAAAACTGCGAGATTAATTAAATCGCTCATCATGCGTATTTCTCCTTTTGGTCCGGTAATGCCCATAGGGTTTTCAAAATCCTTTTTCATCAGAATAATACCACCACGTGGGCCACGCAATGTTTTATGTGTGGTAGATGTAACAAAATGGCAATGCTCAAATGGAGAATTGAGTAGGCCTTTCGCAATTAATCCCGCAGGATGTGCCATATCACAAAGTACAAATGCATTCACTTTATCGGCAATACTTCTGATGCGTGCATAATCCCAATCGCGACTATAGGCTGAGGCACCGCAAATAATAAGTTTTGGTTTTTGCTCTAACGCTACTTTTTCCATCATATCATAATCTACCAAACCATCTTCTTTTTTTACCCCATAAAAAAATGGTTGATACAATTTACCGGAGAAATTTACCGGTGAGCCATGTGTCAGATGTCCGCCCATGCTGAGGTCTAAGCCTAATATATGATCTCCGGGTTTTAAGATAGCTAACATCAATGCAGCATTTGCCTGGGCCCCTGAGTGTGGTTGCACATTGGCAAAGTCGACATTAAAAATTTGTTTGGCTCGGTCTATTGCAAGCTGCTCGCTTTTGTCTACTACTTCACAACCACCATAATATCTTTTTCCCGGATAGCCTTCAGCATATTTATTGGTCATGACATTGCCCATGGCACGCATTACTTGTTCACTGGTAAAATTTTCAGAGGCAATTAATTCTAAGCCATGTTGCTGCCTTGCAAACTCTTCTTCGATGATGGAAAATATTTCTTTATCAAATTGCATTTTTGTTTTCTATTTTTGGGGCTAAAGGTAATGAGACAATTTGGTAATTTGAAAATGAGAAATAGTTATTGAGTTATTAGGTTATTGAAGTACTTATTAGGTAAATTAAAAATGGAATGGGAAAAATAAATTTCAATTGTCTTTTGTATTGCGGCAACGATTGTAGCGAAAATCCCCTGACGCTTTGGTCAGGGATTGTAGCGAAAAGCGTGTCTGCCGCCCAAAACATCCTTATTCAATATTTAGTATAGCTTACATATTAAAAAAAATAATTTTCAACTAAACAAAGGTTTATAATTGACCCAATAACTGATAACTCATTAACCCACTAACACCTTAACAAGAAAACATGAAAGTCATCATCCCCGTCGCCGGTGCAGGAGCAAAATTAAGACCGCATACCTATACCCAACCCAAGCCTCTGATACCATTGGCCGGCAAAACCATTTTAAGTTTTATCATGGATCAATTTATTGAATTGGGGCAACGCGATTTTATTTTTATCATCGGGTATTTGGGTGAAAAAATAAAGAATTATGTGCAAGAGCATTACCCAGAAATTAACTCTACATTTATTGTACAGGATGAACGTTCGGGTACCGGTCATGCCATTTATTTGGCAAAAGAAAGTGTGGCACCCAATGAAGAATTATTGATTGTATTTGGCGATACCATTTGCGATTATAATTTAGAAGAAGTCATTGCGTCGAAACATTCCGTGGTGGGTGTAAAAAAAGTAGATGACCCGCGCGATTTTGGTGTGGCAGAAATAACGCAGGATGGGTTTATAAAAAATGCCGTGGAGAAACCTAAAATACCGAAATCAAATTTAGCGCTGGTGGGTATTTATAAAATTATAGAGAGCAAACAACTCTTTGATGTGATTGAACGGGACTTTATAAAAAATGATGCGCAGGAAGAATATCATTTAACGAATGTCATTAATGAATTGGTTCATGACGGAATTAAAGTTGGTACCTTTCAGGTGAATAATTGGTTCGATTGCGGAAAAAAAGAAACCTTACTCGAGACCAATGCCATCTTACTAAACAAGGTTGGTTATGCATCAGAAGAAATTCCTTTTTTTGATAATACCATTGTCATACATCCGGTGAGTATAGCGGTTGGTTGTGAAATTGAAAATTCGATCATCGGACCCAATGTGACCATCGGTGAAAAAGCGACCATACGAAATTCAATTATTAAAGACTCTATCATCGGCTCTTATTCAGTACTCGAAAAAGTGGTACTCGAAAATTCCTTGATAGGAAGTGATGCACTCATTTGCGGCGCAAGCCAGAGTTTAAATATTGGTGATAATACAGAAATAGATTTAAGTAAATAAATATGCAGGAATTTGGCAAAATAATGGGCGATGGGCTGTCGTTCAAAAACAGGATCACAACATTATTCGGAATCAATTACCCAATTGTACAGGCCGGTATGATATGGGCCTCGGGTTGGAAACTCGCTTCCGCGGTGAGCAATGCCGGCGGATTAGGATTAATCGGTGCAGGCAGTATGTATCCCGAAATTTTAGAAGAGCATATTCAACAATGTAAAAAAGCGACAGGCAAACCTTTTGGTGTAAACCTTCCTTTATTATATCCAGATATTCAAAAGCATATCGATCATATCATAAAATATCAGGTGCCAATTGTATTTACGTCTGCGGGTAATCCTACAACATGGACCAAGACATTAAAAGAAAATGGCATTAAAGTAGTACATGTTGTGTCGTCCGCAAAGTTTGCTTTAAAAAGCCAGGATGCAGGTGTAGATGCTGTTGTAGCTGAAGGCTTTGAAGCAGGCGGACACAATGGCCGAGAAGAAACAACCACAATGTGTTTGATCCCATCCGTTCGAAATGCCATCGAAATTCCGTTGATAGCCGCAGGCGGAATTGCTACCGGTCGAAGTATGTTGGCTGCCATGATACTCGGTGCAGAAGGCGTGCAAATTGGAAGCAGATTTGTATGCACACCGGAAGCCTCGAGCCATATTAATTTTAAACAAAAAATACTCGATGCCAACGAAGGCGAAACCGAATTGGTATTAAAACGATTGACTCCTGTTCGGCTTTTAAAAAATGAATTTTATTCACAAGTAAAAGATGCTGAAAACAATTGTATGAGCGATGAATCATTAACTGATTTATTAGGCAAAGGAAGAGCGAAGAAAGGAATGTTTGAAGGAGATTTGACGGAAGGTGAATTAGAGATAGGTCAAATCGCCAGTATCATTCAAGAAATAAAACCCGCTTCAGAAATTATAGATGAAATATGGGGCGAGTTTAACAAGGTATTTAAGTCGCTTAAAAGCCTTAGTTAAATATAATTTTCTTACTTTTGGTCGGTATATGAAAAAAGCAGTATTTCTCTTTTTACTACTCAGTCCTTTTTATTTATTGGCCCAAGGTGGCGGAGGCACTAATTCCGGTGGGAATAATCCAAACCCGGTGGTGAATCCTTATGACCGCAATCCGTATAATCCCGATCAGCAAAATAGTACCAACTTTTTTGAACAGGATGCTAAAAACGATCCGAAGGATAAACAAACAACACAGCAGAAGAATAATCAAAATCAAAACCCGGCGAACAATCCAAATACTGTTAATCAAAATAAGTTTCAGGATTTAAATAGCAAACGGAGTGATGCGGAAGAATTGAAAATTCAAGAGTTATATAAAAATGATCCTGATTATCTTGAGTATCTAAGATTGACAAAACAAGAGCAGGAAGTAAAAATTGATACGCTCAATAAAGCAGACAGCCTCAAGAAAACGGTATATGGAGCTAACTTTTTTTCGAATAATGTATTTGATTTATCTGACAAAACACCCACCGCACCTCCATTAGATTATCGATTAGGACCCGGCGATGAAGTGATTGTTTCTATTTGGGGCGAAGCCGAATTACAACAATCCTACACGATTGCAAAAGACGGTTCTATTTTTCCGAGCCGGGCCGGTAAAATTTATTTACAAGGATTAACGTTCGAAGCAGCCAGCCGAATTATTTCACAGAAGTTTAGAAAAATTGTTCCATCAGCTACTAATATTGATGTGCAAATGGGTAAGCCAAGAACGATTCGTGTAACTATTGTCGGCGAGGTAAAAAAACAAGGGACCTATACCATCTCGGCATTTAATTCTGCACTCAATGCATTGTTCAGAGCCGGTGGTTTAACAGACTTAGGGAATCTTAGAAAAATAGAAATTCAACGTGATGGCCATACGATTGATATTTTGGATATTTATGAATATTTAAGCAAAGGTGGCCGGGGAGAAACATTGTATTTAGAAGACAATGATTTTATTTATGTAGGCCTGTATGAAAAAAAGGTAAATGCTATCGGTAGTTTTAAACGCCCCATGTTTTATCAATTGACAAACGATGAAGGCCTGACAGATTTAATTGATCTTGCCGGAGGTTCTTCCTTTAATGCCCGGAATTCGTTGGTGCATATTAAAACAGTCAGCAATGAAAAAGAACGTTATATCGATTTAGCTTCATTGAGCAAACAAAATGCAGTAGCCGGACAATACACCGATTTAATTTTGAACGACGGTGATGAAGTGACGTTGAAACCTATTAATGAAGGCCTTAGTAATATTGTCAAAATAGAAGGTGCTGTCAATTATCCTGATGAGTATGAAGTAAAGGAAGGAGAGCACTTATCAGATGTATTAAGAAAGGCAGGTGGCATTTCCGGTGCAGCGTACTTGCCTAGAGCGTTTATTTTAAGAGGCTCAAACCCATTGGAATCTGCTGCGATTAAAGTTGATTTAAAAGATATTGACAATCCGAATAGCAAAGACAATATTGAAATAGAAGCCGGTGATAAGATTAAAGTATTGTCGAATAAAGATTTTGAACAACCATATAAAATAGAAGTGATTGGATACGTCCGAAAACCGGGCAAGATTCCATACTACAAAAATATGAAGCTCAAGGATGCTTTGCTTTTGACCGGAGGATTGCGATTGGATGCAGAGAACGGACGCATCGAGGTTTCAAATATTGTAGATTCGGTAAATAAATACAATATCAATTCGAAAGGAAGTAATGTACGAAGCATTGCTATCAATTCGAATTTGGAGATCGATCAGGTTTCGGAAAATATTATTTTAAAACCAATGGATCGCGTGTATATCCGTAAGAAGACAGAGTTTTTAAATCAAAGCCGGGTAACCATTTCAGGTGAAATAGCATACAGTGGTGAGTATGCATTGGTTGAGAAAAATGAACGACTCTCTTCGCTGATCAAAAAATGTGGAGGCTTGTTACCGACAGCCTATCCGGAAGGTGCCAAGTTAATCAGACCCAATGTCGGTCAAATTGTAATTGACCTTCCTTCTGCACTTTCGAAAAACGGCTCTAAACAAGATATTGTATTGCGCGATAGTGATATTATTATAGTGCCTTCGGTGAATGAAATTGTACAGGTAAGAGGAGAAGTACAAATACCGGTGAATATAAAGTTTGATAAAGAAAATACCAGTGTAAAATATTATATCGGTGCAGCCGGTGGATTAGGGGATAATCCGTGGCGCTCGAGAATTAATGTAAAATATGCGAGTGGTAAAGTAAAGAGTACAAAGAATTTTTTATTTTTTAGGAAATACCCTTCGGTCAAAGAAGGTTCTACTGTGCGCGTTCCAACAAAACCTAAGAAAGAAAATAAAACGGAGCTGAAAGATGTAGTCGCCATCACAACAACTTTTTTAACTACTATCTCAACCTTAATTTTAGTTTACTTTACGGTTACAAAATAAATTTATTCGCTTGGCATCTATCATTGACATATTAACAGACATAAAAAATACGATTAAGTCAAGGCTGATTGTTATACTGATTATTTCCTTATTGGCTGCAGGTATTCAAGGATTTATTACACGATCCTACAAAGGAGTGTATGGCACCTATTCAAAAATATTTCCCCTTTCTATAAATAAATCAGGAGGCTCAAGTCCGATTGATGCCATACGTGCACAATTTGGTATTAGCGATAAAACAGATTATGAGAAGATATATAATGTAAAGGAATTGGTGACAAGTAAAACAATTTCCACCAATATTGCGAAGTCGAAACCGATCCGTTCGAAATTCAAATCAATGTCGGCTTGGCTCATTGCAGATTATAATAAGGATCTTCCCTTTTGGGAACATAAAATGACATTCAATCCTAAAGACCCGAATGATATTCATTACAGAGGTGTTGGTTTATTAATGGCAGGAACGTCAATCGTGAATGACCCTAAAACAAATTTTACTAAAATATCTACAGAGTCTTCTGATACAGCACTCACACAAGAAATGAATGATAAAATATTAGAAGAACTTTCTAACTATTATATCAAATTAGTGACTGAAAAACCGCGGACAGATTTAATGAAAATACAAATCATGCGTGATTCGCTAAAGAACGAATTAAATGCAACTGAACGAGCGATGGCCGGCTTTGCTGACTCCAATCAATTGTCGGTGATGTCTTCTACTCAATTGCCAAGATTTAAATTAGAGCGGGCACGAAAAGAAATAGAAGCCTTATATACAACAACAGCCACCTCGTATCAAAACGCAAAATTTAAATTGCTTTCCGAAAGCCCAATATTTCAGGTCTTAGATCAGGCCGGGCCGCCTTATACATTTGAAAAACCAAGTTGGAAAAAATCGGCGGCGATTGTATTTGTCATTTCATGTTTCATATTAGGCATTTTCTTTTGCCGAAAAGTTTTTTGGAAATTAATTGTTGACGAGTTATCGAAATCGTGAGATGTTTGATAGGGATTAGTTGGGCAAATTGAAGTTAAACTTATATGCTCAATTGATAGTACTTTTACCGCTTCAATAGCATGTATGATTTATATTGGTGAAATAAACAGACTGAAAATTCAGCGCAATACAAGCGTGGGGATGTATCTCAGTGATAAAATTGAGAATGAAGTTTTATTGCCGAAAAAATACATCGATGAAAAGTTTGCTATTGGTGATATCATTGAAGTGTTTGTATACAAAGACCATGAAGACCGCTTGGTTGCTACCATACTTGACCCCTTTATTACTGTCAATGAATTTGGCTTTTTACGTGTCAGAACGATTACACAATTCGGCGCATTTTTAGAATGGGGGATGGAAAAAGATTTGATGATGCCCATGCAAGAGCAATCGAAAAAAATGGAAGTGGGTGAAAGCTATATGGTGTATTTATATTTAGATGAAGCTACAGACCGTTTAGTGGCTTCGGGTAAAATAAATAAATTTATCAGCAATGATGAAATGGAATTGAGTGTTGGTGATGAGGTTGATTTATTGATTTTCGAAAAAACATTTTTGGGATTTAATGCCATTGTCAATAATATGCACAAAGGATTGGTATACCATGATGAAATATATAAAGACATACAAATCGGTGATGCGATGAAGGGTTATGTAAAGAATATTCGCGAAGATTTAGGATTGGATATTTCATTACAAAAAATTGGTGTTCAACATTTAGCGACCACTACTGATGGTGTCATGAATTATTTGCAACTGAATAAAGGATTTTTAAAGTTGACAGATGACAGTTCACCGGAAGACATTAAAAAGATGTTGAGTATGAGTAAAAAGGCCTTTAAAAAATCAATCGGAATTTTATATAAACAACGTCTGATACGGATTGAAAAGGACGGGGTTTATTTAGTCTGAATTATACATGACGGCAGCATTAGGAATAGTAGCGAAAATCCCTTTTTGCAACGCTGGCAGGGTTCTAACAACGAGCACATTTAACCCTTTCAACCATACGTGTCAACTTAAGCGAATCTGATTGGACACTATTTTTGCTGTTGGATTTCTTTTCAACTTTATGTTGCCTTGCAGTATTTTTTTTATCCGTTGTAGGATAAATGTATTCTTGTCCTCAATGACCCATTCCATATTAAAATTGATGCTTGACGTAGTAATAGTCCAGTTTAGATATGAAAATTTAGGTCGGCAATTATATAAAAATACAGAAAAAGAAATTAGTATTCTTAAGCTAACAAGATGCATAACGGACAACATCAATGAATTAGGAAAAATAATCATCATAGCCAATGGAAGGCTATTTATAAGTTGGTTAGAAGAATTGAAAAATATTGCACCTATGATGTCAGGAATGACAGAGAGAATTATGAATAATAACTCGAAAAACTATTTTAAGTTGACGCGTATGGCTTCAGGGGGTGCGCCCAAAAAAGAAAAGCTATCAGCATCCGGAATATTTTCTGGCATGTGATAGCTTTTCGTTTTCGAGAATGACAAGGAGATAAACCCTTTTATTGAAGGCGATTAATTTTTTATGAAGGAAGTCTTTACTATGTTCCCATCAACAACTGCAGATAAGAAATATAAACCACTTGCTAAATGACTGCAATCGATTCTGCACATATTTGATTGGAACGAATAATTTGGTACAATATGTTGCCCGAATAAATTATTTAAGACAATTATTTTTGCTTGTGCATTGATACCATCCACGATAATATAATCGGCTGCAGGATTTGGATAGCAAGTCAATGCTGATGTCGTAATATCATTTACAGAAGCAGGGAACGCACCAGTCACTGTTGCTGTTATTGTATTCCATTGATCACCGCTGTCAGAGCCGCCATTTCCGTTTACAGAATTTCCTACGGCGCTAAATGTAACTGCGGCCGTCGTTGCAGGGGCTGTCCATGTAAATGAAAATGTAGTCATACCTGACAAAGCCGACATGGGTGTGGTATGAGTAATTTGTGTTTTCGCAGTATTTACTTTCGAGCCTGTGCCTTGTGTAAATTGACCGCCACTTACCAATATATTAAAACCTGTTTTTGCATTGGTTGCGTTGGTAACCGTGAAGGTTAAAGGATATGTCTGATTCGGAACAAAAGTTGCAGGAAGACCGTTGATAGCAACTGTTGTAGCAGTATTTTTACTTCCATGACAAGAACCGCAGCTTGCTCCTCCGTTATATTTACCGGAACTATCTGATGACATTGTTAGATAAATAAGACATAGAGAGACCAATAAAAATAATTGAGATAAAATTTTTGTTTTCATTATGATGAATTTTTTAAGTCGTGAAGGTAACTATTTTATATAATCTTTAAAATAAAATCTAATGAGTAAAGAAATTCCTTATTCGAACATTGATAAATGGTCTGCATGATAAAGAATAGAGAAAATTCTGATTAAACAAAGTGATGGATGTGACGATACCTTACACAGGGTAAAAATGTGCAACGAGTTGATGGCACTAACATTGCTGCCTTTCGAAGATGCCTAGATTATTTATAAGGAGAAGAAGAGAAAAGGAGTTTTCATTTGGTATGGCCGCGTGATTTGTAGGTAAGTGTATAATACTTTAATTTCACTTTGTAAAATTCGTATAAAATCGAATTGGCGTCAATGCGCAAAATTATCCTGTGTAGAGTATAAAAATAAAAGCCGGCCTTTACATCATGTGAAAGCCGGCTTTAAAATTTATGTATATACTAATGCACTATTTTTTCTTCAAGCTGTAATGCTTCCATTCCGTTTTTCACTCTGTAATCGTTGATTGCAGCTTTGATCGCATCTTCGGCTAATACAGAGCAGTGAATTTTTACCGGGGGTAAATTTAATTCTTCAACGATATCCATATTGTCTATGGTGATTGCCTGATCGATACTTTTTCCTTTCAGCCATTCAGTGGCCACACTTGATGAAGCGATAGCAGAACCACAACCAAACGTTTTAAATTTTGCATCTTTTATGATTCCTGTAGCGTCGTCTACTTCAATTTGCAATCGCATCACATCACCACATTCGGGAGCACCCACCAAACCTGTACCTACATTGCTTTTACTTTTATCTAAGGTGCCTACATTTTGAGGGTTGTTATAATGTTCGAGTACTTTTTCTGAATAAGCCATGGCTACTATTTTTAGTTGGGACAAAGATAGAGGCGTATTTAGTTATAATCAAATTTCATTTGTAGAATCTGCCATTGAATTAATTGATATGCACAGCGATGTCTGATGTTCGATGTCCGATGTTCGGAGAGCATATTACATCTTGTATTGTATTCTTATATCTTCTGCCTTACGCCAAATGTTCCTTTTTCGTTAAAACTTCCCTAAACCATTTCGCAAAAAAATCTATCCTCTTACTTTTGCCTTGTGTTACGATTTCAACATCCCGAATATTTTTGGCTATTGCTGTTGGTCTTTGTGCTTGCAGGAATTTTTTTTATTGCAAATAAAAAAAGAGAGCAATCTATCCGGGCAATGGGTGATGAGCATTTGGTAAATGCACTCATGCCTGCTTACAGCAAGGTGATTCGTATGCTAAAATTTAGCCTGATATTGTTGGCGCTGTTTGTTGGTGTAATTGGTCTTGCAAATTTGCAGGCGGGCTCCCGCACCGAAAAAGTAGAGCGTAAGGGAATAGATGTGATGATTGCATTGGATGTTAGTAAGAGTATGCTAGCGCAAGATTTGTCGCCTAATAGATTAGAAAAAGCAAAACAATTTATTGCACGACTGTTTGAAAAACTAGGCAATGACAGAATCGGTTTAATCACTTTTGCAGGAAGAGCCTATGTATCTGTTCCGTTGACCGTAGATATATCTGCATTGAAAATGAATTTGTCAGGAGCATCACCGGCCATGGTTCCAACACAAGGCACCGTTATAGGTGAAGCGATTAGTATGGCAAGGGAATCATTTAATAAAAAAGAAACAAAATATAAAAGTATTATTTTAATCAGTGATGGCGAAGATCATGATGAAGGCGCTGCGGATGAAGTAAAAAAAGCAGTAGGCGAAGGCATCATGATTAATACGGTGGGTATTGGTTCGCCGGATGGCTCGCCTATATTTGATCCGGAGACCCGTGAAAATAAAAAGGATGATCAGGGCGTTGAAGTGATTTCGAAATTAAATGAAAAAGAATTACAAGATATTGCCTCTGCCGGACAAGGTATGTATCTTCGATTGGGTAATACGGATGCTGCTGCTGAAGCCATTGCTCAACAAATTAATTCGACTGAACAAAAAAATTTCGGAGATAATATTTTCACCGATTACAATAGTTACTTTCAATATTTTCTTTGCATAACAGTTCTTCTGATGCTGATTGAATTTTTTATCCCTGAACGAAAAAAACTGCAAATCGCATGAACAAACTAATCTTGCTTCTTATTCTTTTTAGTTGTTCGACATTGTTTGCGCAAACAGCCGACCAACATGTGTACAATGGTAATAAGCTGTATGCAAAAGGACAATATAAAGACGCGGCCACGGAATATCAAAAAGGATTTGCAGCTAAAAAAAACAGGGAGGCGCAATACAATCTTGGGAATGCATTGTATCAACAAAAAGATTACGAGAAGGCTGCAAAACAATATGAAGAGGCTGCAAAAAATTCAAAGGACAGAAGTATTCAATCGTTTTCGAATCATAATATAGGCAATACATTTGCGGAGCAAAAAAAATGGGATGATGCGATTAATTCGTATAAGGAATCACTCAAAAAGAACCCGAACTCGGCCGACACGAAGTATAATTTGGCATATGCTCAGGCCATGAAAAAGCGGCAAGACCAACAAAATAAAAAAGATAAAAAGGACGATAAACAAGATGAAAAAAATAAGCAAGACCAAAAGCCTCAGCAAGATAAAAAAGATGATAAAAAGGATGACAAGGGACAAAAAGATCCTCAAAAACCTGAGGACAAAGAAGGAGATAAACCCAAACCTATGCCTTCGAAGCTAACAAAAGAGCAGGCCGATCAGCTGCTGAATGCCTTGAATAATGAAGAAAAGAAATTGCGAGAGAAAAAAGATAAGGCTAGTGGGCAACCTGTGAAATTAGAGAAGGATTGGTAAGATCGTTTTTGATTTTCTTGTCGTATACAAACAACAACGAATGCATTAGGGAAAGTTAGTAAGCCGGGAATCAACTTTATAGAAAGAGAACGCAGAATGTATAGCGAAGAGATTCTATCTTTTTAGGTGGAAGAATAGCTTTTCATTTCAGGGGTAGGTTTAAACTGAGTCTTAGTTTTTAGTCCAAATCAATTCGCCTTTTTCATCTATATCTAAATGCACGGTAGAGCCTTTCGAAATTTCACCGGTAATAATCATTCGCGACAAAGGCTTGCGTAGCTTGGTTCGTATCATTCCTTTCAAAGGTCGTGCGCCGTATTTTGGTGTGAAGCCCATTAACGCAATCGCTTCTTTGGCTTTATCGGTGATGGTAAACGTGATGCCTTGCTGATCTAATAATTTAAATAAATGAGCTGAATGAATATTAAATATTTTTACCACGTTTTGTTCACTGATGGGAGCAAACGGAATAATTTCTGTAATCCGCGCAAGGAATTCCGGTCTGAAAAAATTTGACATTCGCTCTAACATGTCATCCGATTTTGGAATGATGCCATTATTAAACGATTCGATAATTTGTTCGGCACCGATATTGGATGTAAATAAAATAACGGCGTTGGAGAAGTCGCCTTCCTTGCCGAGACGGTCATGCATTTTACCCTCATCTAATACTTGCAGAAAAATATCAAATACACTTGGATGCGCTTTTTCTATTTCATCAAATAAAACAATGGCATAAGGTTGCTGACGAATTTTATTGACTAACATACCGCCTTCTTCATACCCCACGTACCCGGGAGGTGCGCCGTATAAAAGTGCAGCGGAATGTTCTTCTTTAAATTCACTCATATCGAAACGAATGATTGAATTCTCATCCTGAAATAAAAACTCAGCCATCGATTTTGCAAGCTCAGTTTTACCTGTACCTGTTGGACCTAAAAAGAAAAATGATGCAATGGGTTGACCACTTTTGTTGAGTCCTGAACGTGATTCGAGAATGGCTTCTGATACGGTTTTCAGGGCATGGTCCTGTCCTACCACACGCTCTCCCAAATGCTTCTCCATATTCATCAATCGTTCCTTTTCTTTGGTTTGCACTTTACCAATTGGGATACCTGTTTTGTTTGCGACCACAGCGGCAAGATCAGCTACTTCGACATGCGTCTTTGGTTCGACGGAGGCTTTCTCCAAATCATTTAAAATGGTATCTAACTGTGCCATCATTTCATCGACCGTCCGTATTTTTTTAAACTCAAATTCTTCATTCAGTTTCGCCAGCAATACCGGGCTTAAACTATTTTGTATTTCCAAATAAAACCATTGCAATTTATCTTCGCTTGCATCAGTTTTTATTTCTGCTAAACGCGTTTTTAAATCGGCTACATCATTGCTGCCGGTATCGACCATCATTTTTGTGACGGCCAAGGTTCTGTCTATCAAATCAATCGCAGCATCGGGTAAACGACGTTCTTTCACAAAACGTTTTGCCAAACGCACAGCTTCTGAAACCACTTTTTCATGCAGTAACAATCCGTGATGCTTTTCGTAGACATGCACAATATCGACGATCATTTTTTCGGCGACGGAGGTGTCAGGCTCTTCTACTTTTATACTTTCGAAGCGACGGTTGAAGGCTTCATCTTTTTCAATTGTTTTTCTGTATTCATCCATTGTTGTGGTTCCGACCATCGTCAGCAAACCTTTGCTCAGTTCAGGTTTCAACACACTGGCAGCACCTGAGTTCGGATTTTGCTTATCCATTAATGTATGCAATTCATCAATGAATAAGATGCCTTTTTCTAAGGATGTAATTTCGTTGATTATTTTTCGAAGTCGGTCATCGACCTCACCTTTGTATTGAGCACCGGCCATGAGGGCGCCATTATCGATTTCGTAAATTTCGGTATCGCGCAAATTCATGGGTACTTTATTATTGACGACCGCAATGGCAAAACCGTCGAGCAAGGCGCTTTTACCAACTCCCGGTTCGCCCATAATAATCACATTCGATTTTGACTTGCGGCTAAGGATCTCACACATTTGCCGGATTTCTTTATCACGCCCAATAATGGTTTGCAATTTTCCATCGCGTGCTTCTTGTGTTTTATTGATACAATATTTATTCAAGGCATCTATTTTTACATCGCCATTTGTATGAGAAGATGTTGATGCCATATCTGTTGAAGCGCTCGAGGATGCTGAAGGTGTTGAAAGAATATCTAGCAATTGAAAGGATGTCAGTGGCAATGTTTTCAATTGTTCATAGTTAAAACCAACACCCGGAGTGACGGCAGAAATAATCAGTGAATCTAAATCAATTTGGTCTCTGTTTATTTTGAGGCGAATATTATCGGCTTCATTAAAAACGGCTTCGCATGCTTTATCACCCGGAGGTGCATCAGAGATCGATGATGAGCGCGGATGGGACTCGATGCGAATTTCAGCCCACTCCTCGATGTAATATACATCAACGCCTTGGGCTTCTAATTTTTTGAGTAAGGGCAGCTCTTTGTGCAAAAGTGCTTTTAATAAATGTGCAGGCGAATAGGTGCTGTGCATATTTTCTTTGGCCAATTGTTGTGCAATATGAATGGCATGTTTGGCTTCATTGCTAAGCAGGAAAGGAATTGAACTCATAGTATTTCTATTAAAAGAATGAAATTGATTTGGTTAGGAATTCCTTCTATGAGGAGTCAAACCTACATCAACGTGATAAAAGTAATACAGGAAATGAGTAAGTGGTAATATTTTGAATGGATTTGGCAGAATGCCCGAGAAAGTGGCGAAGATTTCGATGTTCGATGTTCGATGTCCGATGTTCGATATCCGGTCGGCAGAAGAAAAAACCGTTGACCATTCACTTTTCACTTTTCGCCATTCGCTTTATTTTTATTTTACAAAAATTATGTTTTTGCGGAAAAAGAGACTATTTTTAGAGCCAAATTTTTAAGTAGTATGAAGAAGTTGATTTTTGGATTTGCTTTATTAGTGAGTAGCCAATTAAGTTTTGCGCAGGTTTATTATCCTTTAGCCGATCCTTGCGACCCTGATAAAGTATTTGATAAGTTACCTCCCGCGGCTTACGACAATACGTGTGTGTATTTGCTGCGTATGTCGAGCCAACCATTTAATAAATTTCCAAAAGATGTATTTCGATATGCCAATTTGAAAGAATTGACAGTACAAAATGCGAATATCAGTTCTATTCCAATTGATATTTATTTGCTGAATAATTTAGAAGTTTTAGATCTTTCAAATAATAATCTTACTTCAATACCAACGACTATTGGTGATATGAAGAAGTTGAGAAAATTAATTTTACGCAATAATAAATTAAGCACACTTCCGGTGACCATAGCCAATTGCAAAAATTTGGAGGAGTTGGATATTACCGGAAACCCGATTACCTTTTTACCTTCTGAAATCAATAACCTGCAAGCATTGACCAGCTTTAAATTTAGCGGCAATGAAGTAAAAAATCCAAAATATTTATTGGATTTAGTTCGTCAGATGAAGAATATTACAAGCCTCGATTTGAGCGGTTGCAATTTAAATTATGTACCTTCAGATATTAAATATTTGAAGAACTTAAAAGAATTGAATTTATCAAATAACAATATTCATTTTCTTCCTTCTGAATTAGGGATGTTGACGAATTTGCAAACCTTAATTTTGGGTGATGCAAATTCAGCAGGAAATAAAATTTACGATTTGCCAAGTTCATTTTCAAACTTAAGAAACCTCAGAACCTTGCTCGCACCGAATAATGGCTTTGTTGATTTTCCGATTGTGTTGGCGTCATTACAACGTTTAGAAGTATTGGATATGAGTAATAATAAATTGCAGGAACTTCCTTCTGAAATTGGTATGATGAGCGGACTCAATAAGTTGAATGTGATGAATAATCAACTAACTGATGTGCCTGCTGAAATGTCGTCGCTTAGTCGCTTAACGCAATTTGATTTTTCCGGGAATCAATTCTCAGGAGAGGTGCAACATAAAATATTAAACATGATGAGTGGCGAACCTGTTCCGGCTCCTGCAGCTGCACCGGCAAAGAAAAAAGTGATGAAGAAAAAATATACCAAGAAGAAAAGAAAATAAATTTAGTTTTGAATAATAAGAAAGGAATGTATAAACGCATTCCTTTTTTTATGCCTTTTAGATTTATTGAAAGGCCGTTTAAAAATGAAAAAATAAAAATCAAGCCAAATTTAAATTTCAGAACAACAACAAATAAGTGGCTATGCTAAAAATTTAGTACGAATATTCTGGGCGGCACTCACGCTTTCCGCTACAATCCCCTGACGCTGTGGTCAGGGGGGTTTTCGCTACAATCGTTGCCGCAATACAAAAGACAATTCAAGTTGGTTTTTTCATTCCATTTGTAGTTTGCCCAAATAAGCTATTCTTTAAGTGATGGCTCGTGATGTAGATGATGTACAACGAATAACTCAGCTATCCTTCGATATGAAAACTAATTATCAGCATACGGGAGCTAAGTTTGTCGATGGCTTTATTGGTTGGCTCTTCTGAGTTTCGATCGAGGTTATTGCCCAACCCATTTGATATTTTAATTTCAGGAGAGAAGATGAAATTGGGAAAATAAAATTCAAATCCTAAGCCCAAATTATAACCATAATCAAAAGGTTTTACTTTGATAATTTGATCAATCCGTCGTGAATCGGAATTGGCATTAAAATCGTAATCTAATTTCACACCGGCACATACATAAAATCTGAAGTTTGTTTGCCTGTCCGATTTGAATTTGAATTCAAGCGGTAAGCTGAATAAAATAGATTCAAAAGAATTTGTAATCGTGGTATCGTTTTGCATGGTAAAGCGCAATGCTTTTTCACGTAACACAAATGAAGGAATGGTTCGGACATCTACAAATTTCGACAACTTTAAATTACCCATAATACCCAACTGAAAGCCAGGTCGCCAAAGCGGTGTAATATCTTTGATGGTATCATAATCGACAAAATATTTTGATTGTGATACTTTGTACTGTGCGGCATTAAAGCCAATGGTGATACCGAAATAATATTGTTTCTCATCATGATCGGCATTGTTCATTTTCTCGTCCTGCGCAAATGATACAAATGAACTTACCAATAAGAATAATGTGACGATTATTTTACTGAATGATAGATAGAAGAAATTCCGAAACTTAGCGGTTTGCATATAGTTTTTTTAAATCCGATGGTTTGCAATATTACACACATTTCTTCACCTTCGGGGAAAACCTGCACAGAATTTGGCAAATAGGTATAGGCTTTATTGTCCTTGCTAAATATTTTACCAACCATCGGTGTTATATAACGGAAATAGAAATGATAAAATTGCTTGACCGGAAATGTTTTTACTTTTGAAAATTCGAGGATAATAAAATTGCCACCGGGTTTTAGTACTCTGTAAATTTCTTGCAGTCCTTTTTCGAGATGTTCAAAGTTGCGTACACCAAAGGCTACGGTCACTGCATCAAATGTATTATCGCCGAATGGTAGTTGTTCGCTATCACCTTTTATCAGTTCAATTGTATTGGTTAAATTCTTCGCAATGATTTTCTGTTGTCCAATATCGAGCATGTTTTGCGAAAGGTCGAGTCCGGTTATTTTTGCCGGATGAAGTTTCATCAATGCAATGGCTAGGTCGGCGGTACCTGTTGCTACATCAAGTATGAGTTGAGGCTTGCTTGGTTTTAAAAGATTCACCACTTTATTTCGCCAAATGACATCTATACGAAATGAAAGCAAGCGATTTAGGAAATCGTATTTTCCTGCGATATTATCAAACATATGTTCGACTTGCTCTTTCTTACTTAATGACGAATGAATGTCAGGTACTATTTTTGTTTCCACGGAGCGAAGATAAACACACAAGTTGAAAATGAGTAAATTTGATCAATATGGGTGTATCTCCAATTTGCATTTTTATTTGGCTCGTTCTATAAAAGATTGGCCTGTCGAAAATTTGGAATACCCTCGTAATTATGATTTGTCTTTTGCGTAAGGGATGAGAACGAAAAGCCCGGAGCGAGGCACGAGCGAGGACTTGCAGTGAACAGCCCGACCCTGAAGCAGCACCGTTGACAAAACGCTACTGGTTCAATTAACTGAAAACTCTCTTTGTCAACGGTGCTGCTTCAGGGGGACGCCCAAAACAATTTTATACACTTTAGCAACACCAAAAAACATGAGAGCTCATTACACTACAACCAACTCGTAAAAATCTTCTTTATTTAAATATTTTTGAGCCAATGTCTGTAACTCTGCGGCAGAAATATGTTTGTATGTTTGAATGTTTTTGTAAAACCGTTCTTCTGTAAACCCATTGAGGATTATATTTTTCCAACGTTGAATAATTTGAAAGGCTCCATCTAAATCACCAAGGATTGTCCCTAATAAATAATTTTTTACAAGGGTTAATTCTTCCTCAGATACTTGCTCGTTTTTCAGTAAATCCATTTCCTTGTATACCTCTGCAATAGCGGCTTCGCATACATCTTTGCCGGCTTCAGTTGTAATGATATACGCTCCTTCATGAAGGTTGTTGTATAAATAACTATGAATGCCGTAGGTATATCCTTTGTCTTCGCGAATATTGCTCATGAGTCTCGAACCGAAGTAGCCGCCGAAGACGGTATTCAATACAATCATGGGTGTAAAATCGGGGTGTTGCTTATCGGGAAAAGGGCGAAGGATACGAATAGAACCTTGTACACCATTTGGGTCGTTGGTGATGC
>JANNYV010000569.1:0-7649 GCA_031410275.1 Bacteroidota bacterium | reverse complement strand
ACATCGACCGGTGTTCAAATTCCTGTTGAAGATTTGTTGTTGCTGAAAAAAAAATATCCGAGCAAATTACTATGTACTGATTTAGTTTCAGTGGCCCCCTATTCTGCCATTGATTATAAAATGATGGATTGCACTTTTTTTTCTGTGCAAAAAGCATTTGGTATGCCTCCGGGTTTAGGTGTATGGATAGTGAATGAACAATGCCTCAGTAAGGCCGAACAACTTAAAAGTAAAGGATTAAATATAGGTGCACATAATACGTTGGAAAGTTATTTTAAAAATTATATGACCTTTGAAACTCCTTCTACACCAAATGTTGTGGCGATATACTTACTAGGGAAAATTGCAGAGGATATGAATAAAACAGGTATTGAAAACCTTAGAAAAACAATAGATGAAAAAGCTGACATGATCTATTCTTTTGCTGATACAAATAAAAATTTCACACCGCTAGTATCGCATCTCCCTCATCGTTCAAAAACAGTTGCAGTGTTAAATACAGCAAAACCATCATCAGACATTATTGAATCATTGAAACAATATAACATGGTTGTTGGAAGTGGCTATGGAAAAAATAAATCCAATCAAATTCGCATTGCAAATTTCCCTGCGACATCATCAGAAGATATGGAACGCTTACTTTCAGTATTGGATAGTATGAAATAATTAATGGCAAATTGATTTATTATACTTTAGAAAGGTAAAAATGTTAGAGTCATCAACCTTGCAGGACTTCACACATTCATTCGGCACTTAAATTTCTTAGGATTCCATCCTGAGTTGGCATATGTTGTCCTTGCAGGACTTCACACATTCGTCACATAAATTTTAACGGGACTGTATCCTAAGCTGGCATATGGCTTCCTTGTAGGACTCTATTAATTTAACAGGACCGCATCTTGAGCTTGCAGATGTCGTGCTAGCAGGACTTCACACATTCGTCACATAAATTTTACAGGAATGTATCCTGAGCTTGCATACTTCCAATCTATTCTACAATAAGTTTTCGCATACTCACTTGTCCTTTGCTAGTGGTTAGTTTAATCATATAAATACCCGCATGTTGTAATTGAACATTCGTGCTGATACTATTTTGTTTCTCAAAAACCTGCTTACCGTTGATATCAAAAATACTGATATGCATTGGCGATTCAGAAGTAATAGTAAACTCACCAGATGTTGGGTTAGGATAAATCAGAATGCTATTCTCATCAAGCTGTCGGTAAAGCGATACTAAAGCTGATACAGAAGATCGCCCATCAATATCTATTTGCTCTAATCTGTAAAAATTATATGCAGGGTTCGAATTCAAATTAGTGAAATTGTAATTCAGTTCTTCAACACTGTTCCCATTTAATGATTTACTTTCTATTCGCCCAATTGTTTCGAAATCAATTCCATTTTTGCTATGTTGAATATTAAAGTAATCATTATTTAGTTCATTGCTTGTTTTCCATGTGAGCAAATCAGCCGATGCGAGTAGTTGTCCTTTAAAGTCTGAGATATTAACCGGTAAAGGAACATTGCCCGGGTTTTTTGAATGAAGATAAAATGACGAAAAACTCGAAACCGGAAAACATACTTCTCTTGTACCACCAAACAATGTATTAATGGTCATTGAACTATTAGGAATTTCTGTTACAGAACCGGATCCGCCCAATACACCATTGCCTCCAACCTTGGTAATACTTATATCGGAATTTAATGAAATCCCTGCTGCAGTTAAATCAGCTGCTGTATAATACAAACAAATAGTGGCTCCACCTGTTGGTTGCGTTGTTGGGGTTATCGAATAAACACGATTTGCATATGGCTCACTATTCCATGTTGGTGATCCGGATAAAAAGTTGATACAAGCATTTGTGTTTCCTAAACCGGATGCAATAATACTTGTGATTAATTCACAAGATGTATTTGAATAAATATTTGTTCCGGACACTTGAGTCAATGTTTCACAATAAGCTGATGAAGCCGGCATTACAATACTTGAATTAGTTACAGGTGTAGTTGTTATAGTAGATGGTGAAGAAGTTGCACTGCAACCAATTCCATTTGTATACGAGTAAGTGTATGTAGTAGATGGCCCTGTATATGGATTTGCCAAACTAAATGTCCCTCCGGCAGGTGAGCCAATTAAAGCAATAGGGCTTCCCTGACAACCATTCACATTAGATGAAGTGACTGTGATAGGTGCAGGTTGATTTAGGATTGCGGTAGTAGTAAGTGAGCAACTATTTGCATCAATCACAGTAATGGTATAGTTCTGAGCAGTTAATCCGCTAAAAGTTCCTGTTGCATTTGTTTGCGGCCCTAATGGATTGACACTATAGAATTTAGTACCGGTTCCTCCAAGAGCAATAATTTGAATACCACCATTTGAACCTCCATTACAGGTAGGATCCGTAACGGAAGGAGCAAGAAATGAAATTGCTGCGGGTGGTGTAATTGTAATAACAGTTGTTTTTGTACAGCTATTTAAATCTGTCGCTGTCACGGTGTATGTTTGTCCTGTTAGTCCTGTAAAATTTCCAGTAGTATTTGTCTGTGGTCCCAACGGAGTAATTGTATATGTTTTAGTGGCGCCTATCCCACCGGTTGCAGTGAGTTGAACACTACCGTTTCCTGTATTACAAAGAGGATTTGTGATTGTTGGAGAATTAAAAGTAATTGCAGATGGTTGGTTAATTGTTATCACTGTAGTTGCTGTTGCCGTTGTTGCGTCTATAGCTGTCACAGTATATGTACCGGCTAAGGTATTCGGAAATGAAGAGATACTTTGATATGCTCCCGCATTTAATTTAAATTGTATTGGCGCTGTTCCATTTGTACTTGAAGCCGTAATGGTTGTAACACCTCCGTTGCACAAAATAGATGGTGAAGAAGTAGCGTTTACACCCAATGGCAATGGTGCCTTAATTAATGTTGTAGACATTACATTCCATTTATCAAGCGAACTTGAACCACCATCACCATTTGTTGCATTTCCAGCAGCATTAAATGTAACAGTTGCACTACCTGATGCAGGAGCCGTCCAGTTAAATGTCCATGAAGTTGTTCCACCGGGTGCTGCTTTCGGCGTTGAATGCCGGATTTCAGTAACACCGTTTAATGCGGTTCCGGTAATTGCTGTAAAAGAACCCGCACTAGCTGTCATATCAAATCCATCTCTCAATCCAAGTCCACCGGCAACAATACTTGTATTCGTAATAGTAAATGTCAAACTATAAACAGAGCCGTTTACATAACCAGCAGGCGGCAAACCCGTAATGCTTAAAATTGTAGCTGCGACTGCGACCGAATTGTGGCAACCACTAGGGCCACAACCAATAGTACTTCGTCCGGTAATACCACCGCTATAAGAAGATAATGTAAGATAAAAAAAGAAAGCGATGACAGGAGAAAGAAACAGGATGTATTTGTTCTTCATATTGTAAATGTATTTTTTTAGATTGTAAATATAAAACGTGGTGGTTATAAATTCATTAATTCTTTTTGAAAATAACCACCTATTCAAACGTGTTTTTTCTGTATTCATCTTCACTGAATAGGCATGTCAAAAAATAAAATGTCTTGCCCATAATTATACTTAGGTATTTTTCTTTTATAGAAATAAGGGATCGAAAATTGTCCTTTCCTTAATTTCCAAAGAACTTCTAACCAACTATGTGTTTACCTGATAAGATTACGGATGGTTAGAAAAAATAAAATTACTAATATCAATTTCCAATGCCGGTGAATCGAGTAAATCAACATTTCCATCCCCATTCAAGTCTGTGGAGAAATAGCCGAACTGAAAATTACTTATATCGGTTTCGACTTCAGAGATATCCAATAAATCTAAATTCTCATCATGATTTAAATCGCCTGAATAAAATGCCCATACACCGGTTTCAATTTCTTTCATATTGCTTCCATAAGCTTTATTAGCTGCTGTCGTAAAGTCGTATGAATTATTTCCCGGCACGAATGGGATAGGCGTTGAACTCCATGTTTGCAATCCATTCCGATGTGAAACTGCGATATAATAATTTCCTGTAATGGCTCCAAAATTACAAACCGCATTGCCATTCGTTTGTAGCGTAGTAAGTATACTTGTAAAAGTTTCGTGTGTAATTTCGTCTTTTAATTCAACTAAAATATCATCTACATCTGTGGAATTTGCACTAATCCCTTGATTCATCAATACCGGAACCATGGTTGAGGAGCCAGCATAATAACCCTCGTAAAATAATTTTAAAGTCAAAATAGTCCCTGCAATATTTGAGGTATCAGAAAGAACTGTGGTGGTCAATGAATTCCAAATATCATTCGGTCCATTACTGCCATCACCATTTGTCGCATTACATGCAACGTCAAATATAATCGGGTTATTTCCTGAAACTGGGGCTGTCCAAATGAACGTCC
Organism: Bacteroidota bacterium; assembly: GCA_031410275.1. Lineage (GTDB taxonomy): Bacteria > Bacteroidota > Bacteroidia > Chitinophagales > Chitinophagaceae > OLB11. Next base: position 3,245 of record JANNYV010000569.1, on the reverse strand, counting down.
ATGTGACATTTCCTGTAACTGCAACCTTTGGACTATTATGTCCAATTTCTGTTGCACTGAATAATTGAGTTTCATTAGTGGAAGTAAACGCCCCATCAGATACACTCATATCAAAACCATCTCTGGGCATTGGTCCCACAATACTTAGGTTTGTCACTGATAAAGTAAGACTGTAAGTAGTACCATTGACATAACCGGAAGAAGGTAAGCCGCTGAGTGAAATTACTGTACTTGACGAAGGACTAGGACTATGACATGTGCAACCAGTAGTTGAGACCTCTGAGATACCACCACTATATGAACTCAATGTCAAATAAAAGACAAAGGCAACAAGTGGTGTAAGAAATGTAAAGAATTTGTTTTTCATATTTTGTAATTTTAGTTACACAAGATATGAAGCTTACCTTAATTGTTATAACATTCAAAATTACCCATCCGTAAAAAATACCATTCATCAGAGAGGTTAAGTTGCATTATCAATTACTGATGTGCATATTATGCTTGATTTGAGAAAATAAAATTGCAGCCATTTCCTTCTACTGAAGGTGTTACTGTTGCAGTGCAAAAGGAATCACAGTTGGTTGAGTAATTGTTCTAAGCGCTGCTTTGAATGTAATTTCCTCATCTTTGAAAAATACGGATTCGTCAAGGATTTCAGCATGTAACAACGAGTGAATTGTGTGCTAAATACTTGAGCCATATCAAGTATAATTATTATTTGAGTTATGACATTAGCTATTTGTTTCATGTCAATACTCATTCTTTATTCCTTATTCCGGCTTTCCAATACCACCACACAAATATTATTTCGAATCTACCGGAGTATTTATATTTACAAAATGAAAAAAGATATTCTCGTTTATATAATTCTTATTGCAACAATAGGAACTAGCATAAATCTATCGGCTCAATCTACAGAAGATATTATTCGTAAACATATAGCGGTCACTGGTGGTGATACAAATTGGGAGAAGATACAAACAATCTCCATCTCAGGTAGCATGATGAAGAGAGGAAATACCATCTACGTGACAAAAAATATAATAAAAGATACTTGTATTCGAAATGATATGACTATTCAATATCCAGAGGCCGGCAGAAGCGATAAAAAATATTATATCATACTCAATGAAAATAAAGGTTGGAGCTATCTTCCCGAAGAGCGCAATAATACCATCTTTGCATTAGAAGAATCTGAAGTGAATGAATTAAAAGATGAACTTGATTACGAAGACCCTTTTATTCGTTATAATGAAAAGGGAAGAGACATTAATATGTTAGGGATAGAATATGACAAAGGAGTTGAATATTATAAATTTTCTATTCAGTACAAATCTGGTAAGTTGATTTATTGTTATGTAAATACCGAAACGATGCTTATTGACAAAATTGAATCCATGCATTCAAATGAGGTTGTCATGTTGCAGTATTTAATGTATAAAAAACTCCCTGAAGGAATTACCATGGCAACAAAAATAGTAAGTGATGAAGGTGAACTGAATATTCATTCAATTAAAATAAACACTCCGATGTCAAAAGAATTATTTCAACCTTCTGATAAGAATAATTTCAATTACAGGCATTAGGTTTGATGTTCTATCAAATAAATTCAAAAAAAAATCCTGCTCGTAGTGAGCAAGATTTTTTTATATTTCAATACAATTTATTTATTGCATTCAGCTAACATTTTAACAGCACTATCTTTGCCCCAAGTTGGCATCAATTCATTCGCCGGTTTTTCTGCTGCATATTTTTCTACTGCAGTTTGAAAGAGTTCTTTCGCCGCTTTTTTTCCACCCCCAAAAGCTTCAGGTGTGTGAAATGCAGCTTGACCTTGTAAGAAATAAACACGAGGGTTCTCAGGGTTTCTACCTTTGGCTTCTGACAAAAACTTAGAACTTTCCATACCATACCTCATTCCTCTCCCCGCAGGGTCTACACCAATTCTTGTTGATTTACTAAATGCCTGAAGACATAACACTTCATCATTTGTAACAGTAGTTGATACCTCAGATAATATTCTATCTGCCTGATCTAAAATGGCATCAATCTTTTCTTTATCCTTTGTAAACATTGCTTGCATAATCAACGAAAATGAAGCATAATATTTCGGAAGCCATTCCGCTTTTTCTGCACCTGCAATTCGCATAAAACCATTCGAAACATCCTGATAAGCTTCAGGACTATTGTTTGCTGCATTCATTTTTGCAAGCATCCCTTTCATCCCTGATTTGTATTGTTCGGATTGAGCCATTCCTGTAAAGGCCATTAGGAATAATCCTAAAGAGAAAATAATTTTTTTCATGTTTGTAATTTTTAAGGTTCAAATATCGGAATTTATTTTAAATAAATCTGTAAATGATTATAAATTCCCGTCAATTGCTTCCTGTGTTCTATCGATACCCCAACTCATAAACATTCCTAAGAAGATAAATTGTTTGGCTGCCGGTGTAATAGCTTTATTAAATAATTGTCCGTCGCCGTTCAAATCTTTACTAGCATAGTTATATCCATAAACTTGTTTAAACCCAAACGGATTATTTACACTCAGCACAAATACGGTAAACGCTTTTTTAATGGTCTTTAAATAATTGGCTGAAATACTAAAATTATTATAGGCAATGGTTTTATCTGACATAAAGCCGGCAGTGTTATTCGCATCATAGGTATTATAATTTATATAAGGTCTGCCAGATGAATAAGTATATGTTCCATTGATACCAAACATATATTTTGTCCAGAATTTTTTAAAGACCAAGGACCCAACATGTGTCGCAACAAAATCGGGTTGCACCAATTTTATATAATTCGAAAAATCACGCTTGCTATCAATATAAGAATAGGATATCCAAAAGTCAATTCCTTTAATCGATTTTTTATCTCGGTAAAATAATTCAATTCCTTTTGCATACCCCACTCCGTTATTATTCGGCGTTGTATTTGTCTTTAAGAGATTAGTATAATTTTTATAATAAGCTTCTAAACGTAATAACCTGTCTTTGGGCTGATATTGATAATTAAGAATATAATGATCTGCTCTCATAAACGTCAGGTTCGAATTTTGCAACAGATATTTTTGTTCAGGCTTCTGATAAAACATTCCATAGGCAACAGAAACCTGACCGGCCCTTGTTAGCTTGTAGGCAGCAGAAACACGAGGCGCCAAATTAAATTTATTCAGCAGGGCTGAAAACTCACCTCGGACCCCAATTTTCCCTGCAATATCATTGGTAATATAAATATCA
>JANNYV010000568.1:0-3273 GCA_031410275.1 Bacteroidota bacterium | reverse complement strand
TTTATAGCTTTTAAATACATTTCAAATACGACGGCGGCCGCGACTTGGAAAATAGATGAAGTGAATGTGTCCGATGGTTCGTTGGCAGTCACAAAAAAGTTTATGAATATTGGAGAGACTTCATCTAGCATTCCGTCAGCGGCCTCTTCATTTCAATTTACAATGACAGGCGCCATCAGTAATTTTACGGCAGATGTTCCGACTCCATTTGAAATTTCGAAGGATGGGGTTTCTTACTCAACGCAATTGAATTATACTTCGGCCATTGGCGGTATTGCACAAACTGTGTATGTACGAATTAATCCAACAGTTAGTGATAAAGTATACCGAAAAGAAATTTCATTTACGTTGAATGGAAATACACAAGCAGAAAAAGTGTTGCTGTTGGGGACTTCATTGCCTGATAATAAAACGCTACGTGTATATAATTGGAATATGCGTTGGTTTGGTGATCCGAGTTCATGTAGCTGTGATACGAACTTAGCGCGAATCAATGCGACACAAATTATGAAAGACGCAAATGCAGATATATATTGTTTGGAGGAAGTGGTAAACAATTCGCAGATTGCATTAATTACATCGGCTCTAGGACCGAAATATAATTATATCGTTTCGCCTTTTTGTTCATTTGCAACAAGCCCTTCGAGTTCATCATATTCAACCGGACAAAAATTAGCATATATCTATAACACAGATAAAATAGAAAATATCGGAACCTTTGGTTTATTGGCTTCGACCTATCCTTCTGATACATCTTCGAACTCTGCCTATTATTGTTTTGGTTCAGGACGATTCCCGTTTGTGATGAAGGCGAAAATTAAATTGACGAACGGATTTTCTGATACAGTTATTTTTTCAAACATTCATGCGAAAGCAAATTCAGATGTGACATCGTATAACAGAAGACAATGTGGTGCCATTAAAATGACGGATAGTATGAATGCATTATTTCCCGGAAAAAAAATAATTGTCATAGGTGATTACAATGATTTTTTAGAAGGAACTGATGTAACGAGTCTTAGTGTGACTCCGTATAAATATATGCTCGATCATGGTTTTGAAGGGATCACATTACCATCTGTGTATTTAAATCAAACAACGTTTGTGGGTTCAACGAATACTATTTTTGATAACGTTGCTGTTACCCCAAATGTAAAAGCGATTTATCCTGATAGCAGTTGTTTTATTTTTAATGAGGTTGAAAAATATATTCCGGATTATGGTAATTCTACGAGCGATCATATTCCTGTGATGAGTTATTATAAATTTAATTTTCCAACCGCAACAAAAGAAGTGACAGCATCAACTAGAAATTCGTCTTTTAATTTGGTGAATCCGTCATCAAATACATTACATATTTTTTTGAATGAATCTGTGCGAAGTGAATTGAATCTTTCAGTGTTTGATATAGCGGGAAATTTGATTTATAAAAATAAAATCAATACGCCTTCGATGCAAATGCAATTTGAATTACCTTTTTTACATCCAGGATTTTATATGGTTGAATTAAATGATGGTTTGCAGAAGAGCGTGAAGAAATGGTTAGTAGAGTAAACTTGTTTGATAAAATTTGAAAAGCGGATTTGTATGACCCCGGCGAGCGTGAGGGATAGAAGTGGAAATACTTTTTTGCAACGCCGGCAGGGTTCTAACCGCCAGCACATTTAACCCTGCCAGCGTTAAGCAAAAAAGATTGGAGCGGATAGCCCGACCCCGAAGCAGAAAAGCGAAATCATTACAAATAATGGTGAGCATACCTTAGCTTTTCGCTTCGGGGCACGCCCAAATGGAATAAAAATATTCTGTACAAAAATAAAAAAAGTGCCCCTTCGGACACTTTCTCTTTACTATATTATTGAATCGTATTAATACTCATCTTCATTGAAGAAAAAATCTTCTTGAGTTGGATAGTCAGGCCAGATATCTTCGATGCCTTCATATCCTTCGCCTTCGTCATCTAACTCTTGTAAATTTTCAATCACTTCGATGGGTGAGCCGGAACGAATTGCATAATCAATCAATTCGTCTTTGGTGGCGGGCCATGGTGCTTCTTCTAAATGAGAAGCCAATTCTAAACTCCAAAACATATACTACTAATTTTAAAAGGTTTTTATAATTTGCGCAAATGTAAGATTAAATTTATAACTTCCAAATCTTTAAGTTTGCAGAATGTTATCCACAAAAAACATCACAAAAAGTTACGGCGAATTACACATTCTGAAGCAGGTAAATATCCGCATCGAACAGTCTGAAATCGTTAGTATTGTTGGCGCTTCGGGCGCAGGCAAAAGTACCTTACTGCATATTTTGGGAACCTTGGAAAAGCCGGATAGCGGACAATTATTTATTGATGGAGTTGATGTGTTGGCATTGAATGCAACTAAAATTGCAGCATTTCGAAATCAACGAATAGGTTTTGTTTTTCAGTTTCATCATTTGCTTCCTGAGTTCACGGCATTAGAAAATGTGTGTATGCCATCATGGATAGCAGGCATTTCGAAAAAGGAAGCGATAGTGAATGCAACAAATTTATTGGAACATTTACAACTTAAAGACAGGCTGCAGCATAAGCCGGCAGAATTGAGCGGCGGAGAACAACAACGTGTGGCCATTGCCAGGGCATTAATTAATAACCCTTCAATTGTATTGGCAGATGAACCGACCGGGAATCTTGATAGTCAAAATTCACAAGCCATCTTTACGATGATTAATTCATTGCGTGAAGAATTTAAACAAACATTTATTTTAGTCACGCATAATGAAGAACTTGCAGCTTTATCGGATAGGACGTTACGGATGGTAGACGGTAAAACAATTTAAATGAAGATAGACGCATCATATATTTCATACAGCCAAACAAAAAGTTTTTCGAATCTTGTGGAAGACTATTTGGATGAAGCAGAAAGCCTAAAAAAACAGATTCATACATTTCCTTCAAAGGAGGCTGTACTTCATCAAATTGAGCGAAAGAAAACGCAAGTCATTGATAGAGAATTGTTGTGTCATGTTTTGAATAAACAATCTGCAAACTGTGACCTTTCGGAAGAAGTAAAAAGTAATATTGCATTATTAAAGGATGAAAATACATTCACCATTTGCACGGCCCATCAACCGAATATTTTCACGGGCTATTTATATTTTATGTATAAAATAATCCATGCGATTAAATTAGCCATCGAATGTAAACAACTATATACTGCCTATAATTTTGTACCGGTGTATTATATGGGGAGTGAGGATAATGATATTGATGAAATTGGTACTTTTCATTAT
>JANNYV010000567.1:0-8026 GCA_031410275.1 Bacteroidota bacterium | reverse complement strand
CAATAGATTCTTTTAATTCTCTTGAGCCGATTAAAATTTCATTGCTTAGAAATGTTTTTCGTAGTGCATACCAATGCAATAATTCGATTGGCTTGCTTGCCATGTCCGCATCTAATGTCAATACAAATTCCTTTGTTGCATAGGCCACTCCAAATTTTAAAGCCCCACCTTTCCCTCTATTTTCTTGTTGAATAAATAGTATCTTTTTGCTTTGCAAGAATTCTATATAAACAGAATGATTTTTAATTAACACATCGGTTCCATCATTGCTTCCATCATCCACAAGAATAACTTCATATGCTCCTTTCCATATAGCATCAAATTCCTGAATCCCTTCAAACATCAAATCAATACGTGCTGATTCATTATAGCAAGGAATAATAAGTGAGATAGAAGGAACATTCATGATGGGCGAAAGTAAATTAAATTCTACATAATTCAATTGATGTCAATGGGATGTTCAAGATACAATAGTGCTCTTTGCTGGTTCTCATTTTCAAATTCGAACATTTTCAAATTTCCACATTCCTTAATTGTAAATTCCTGCACTTTTTCAAAAGAATATTTTTTTACTTATTCACATCGTTATACATGCTGATTTTATTGACTAATGCCAAAAACCCTTGTTAATATACACAAACTGTGAATAAAGAAAAGAGATAAAATTCCCCTCAAAAAATATCTTCGTATCGCAATCTGATAAGAACGCAATTTCCACTTTTATCCAAAAAATGATTTGTAAAATAAATTTATAATTCGACTATCAGAACAGATAGAGTAGAAATAAACCCCATAAAAAATTCAGAACCCATAAAGAAACGCCCCAAGTATGAGCAAAAAAAACACCCCCGCAAAAGGTCTTCAGTTTAGCCGTTATTATACTAACGACTCAACCACTGTGTATGATCAATTTGAATATGATTACCGAACTTCTGTCATTCGAAACCCAAACGGAGAAGTTGTATTTGAAATGAAAAATGTAGAAGTCCCTTCGCATTGGAGTCAAATCGCAACCGATATTTTGGCGCAAAAATATTTCCGCAAGGCAGGTGTTCCACAAGAAGATGGTTCATTAGGTCGCGAAACGTCTATCAAACAAGTGGCACATCGTATGGCGCATTGTTGGAGAACCTGGGGTGAAAAATATAATTATTTCAATCATGGAAATGATGCCCAAATTTTTTATGATGAATTAGTCTATTCCATTTTAAATCAAAGTTGCGCTCCTAATTCACCACAATGGTTTAATACCGGATTACATTCATCTTATAATATTACCGGTAAAGCACAAGGTCATTATTATGTTGATCCGGTAACCGGCGAATTAAGCAAATCTCAAAATGCGTATGAAAGACCGCAGCCTCATGCATGTTTCATTTTGAGTGTCGACGATGACTTAGTCAATGACGGTGGCATCATGGACTTATGGGTTCGTGAAGCACGTATCTTTAAATATGGTAGCGGTGTAGGAACCAATTATTCAAACATCAGAGGTGAAGGTGAAAAATTGAGTGGAGGTGGTACATCAAGTGGTATCATGAGTTTCTTAAAAATTGGAGACCGTGCCGCGGGCGCCATCAAAAGTGGTGGTACAACACGTCGCGCAGCAAAAATGGTTTGCCTTGATTTAGATCACCCAGAAATTGAAAAATTTATTAATTGGAAAGTTGAAGAAGAACAAAAAGTAGCCGCTTTAATTGCCGCAGGATACAGTCATGATTATGAGGGCGAAGCCTATAAAACAGTCAGTGGTCAAAATTCAAATAATTCTGTTCGTGTACCCAATGAATTTTTCTATGCCTTACAAAACGGAGAGAATTGGAATTTAAAAGCGCGTACCGACGGGCATGTAATGAAGTCAGTACCTGCCAAAGATTTATGGGATCAAATTGCCTATGCAGCATGGCGTTGCGCTGACCCCGGTACACAATACGATACAACAATAAATGAATGGCATACTTGCCCGGAAGGCGGAAAAATTCGCGCATCAAATCCATGCAGTGAATATATGTTCTTAGATAATACAGCCTGTAATTTGGCCTCTATGAATCTTCGTCGTTTTTATAATGAAGAATCAAACCAATTTGATGTGGCCGGGTATGAATATGTCACCCGTCTTTGGACCGTTGTATTAGAAGTATCAGTTTTGATGGCACAATTTCCATCAAAGGAAGTCGCACAATTGAGTTATGATTATCGTACACTTGGGTTGGGTTATGCAAACCTTGGTTCACTTTTAATGGTACAAGGAATTCCGTACGACAGTGAGCAGGCAAGAGGTATAGCCGGTGCGTTGACAGCCATTATGACGGGTGTTTCATATAAAACATCATCTGAAATGGCCCAGCATTTAGGTACCTTTGCAAAGTATGAAGAAAACAAAACGCATATGCTGCGTGTGATGCGCAATCATCGTGCAGCTGCGTATGACGCACATGATGCATTTGAAGGAATTGAAATTAAACCACAAGGAATCAAAGCACAATACTGTCCTGATTATTTATTAAAAGCCGCTACTAAAGCCTGGGATGATGCGGTGCAAATGGGCGAAAAATATGGGTATAGAAATGCGCAAGCAACCGTGATTGCACCAACAGGAACCATAGGCTTAGTGATGGATTGTGATACCACCGGAGTAGAACCAGATTTTGCTTTAGTGAAATTTAAAAAATTAAGCGGTGGTGGATATTTCAAAATTATCAATCAAAGCATTCCTGCTTCATTAAAAAATTTAGGATATTCTGATAAAGAAAATGATGCGATTGTAAAATATGCAAAAGGGCATGGCACCTTTGCGGGAGCTCCATTTATCAATCATCAATCATTAAGTGAAAAAGGATTTATTGCTGAAGAATTGAAAAAATTAGATACCGCTGTAGAAAGTTCATTTGATATTTCTTTTGTATTTAATCATTACAATTTAGGAGAAGAATGTTTGCAACGACTTGGTTTTAAACCTGAACAATACCTGAGCCCTGTGTTCTCATTACTTGATGAGCTTGGATTTAAAGATGAAGAGATAGATGCCGCCAATGATTATGCATGCGGCACTATGATGCTTGAAGGCGCACCGTATTTAAAACCGGAACATTTAGCTGTATTCGATTGTGCGAACAAGTGTGGTAAAAAAGGTGAACGTTATATTCATCATAGCGGACATATTCGTATGATGGGTGCTACTCAACCTTTTATCAGCGGCGCTATTTCAAAAACAATTAACCTTCCAAATGAAGCCACAGTTGACGAAATAAAAGAGTGCTATCAATTAAGTTGGGAATTAGGCTTGAAAGCAAATGCACTTTACAGAGACGGCAGTAAAATGAGTCAGCCACTTGCTAATCAAATAGACAAGAAAGCTAAGGATAAAGATAAGGCGACTTCAGAAAATAGTGTTGATGCCGCAACGCCGCTCAGTGTGAAAGAAATTGCAGAAACGGTCATTCATGATTTAGGCAAACTAACCATCAATGAATTGTTAGAAGAAGTAAACAAACGTGTGCAAGCTAGCCCTGATACAAAATTGAAACGTGAACTTTCGCGTATTGTAGAACGTAAAACATTAGCAGCAAAACGTCGCGGTTATACCATCAAATCAAAAGTAGGAGGGCAAGCAGTCTTCCTTCGAACTGGTGAGTATAGCGACGGCACATTAGGCGAAATTTTTATTGACATGAGTAAAGAAGGGGCCACTATGCGTAGTATGCTCAACTGCTTTGCTATTGCCATTAGTATTGGTCTGCAATATGGTGTACCATTAGAAGAATTTGTCGATAAATTTATCTTCACACGTTTCGAGCCCGCGGGTTCGGTTGACCATCCTAATATTAAAAATGCAACTTCCATTGTCGATTACATTTTCAGAGCATTAGGATATGAATACCTTGGACGTACTGACCTTGTGCATGTGCAATCACCTGTTGGAAACACGGGATTAGATGAATGGGATGTACCTGTTGAAGGCGGTGAAGAATTGTCGAATGTTCGAGTAACAGCTCTTTCTGCCAGACCTGAGCCTAAGCCTGTGAGTGATGTTGTCCCACAGAAAGCAACTGTGAGTGCAAGCATGAGTGAAATGGATAAAAAGAAATTGATGGGAACGAGTTCAGATGCACCATTATGCCGCGTGTGTTATAATATCACACTTCGTAACGGGACTTGTTATATGTGCCCTAACTGTGGAACAACCACAGGATGCAGTTAATTTGAAAATGAATTTAAAAATGAGGGGCGTGTAGAAGCGCTCCTTTTTTTATGCATGAATGAGGACTATCAATACCAATTTCTCTACCAACCCATACTCAGAATTTCTGCGATATGAGCCGTCTTCATATTTATCTTCTCATGTTTAATATACCCTTCTAAATGCATTAAACATGAAATGTCTGTGGAAATAATATATTCAGCTCCGGTTTGTAAGGCGCTCTGTACCTTTGTTTGAGACATACCAATTGAAATCGGTTCATATTTTACAGCAAAGGTGCCACCAAATCCGCAACAGGTTTCGCTCTCTTTCATTTCACGAAGTTCCAGACCTTTTACATTCGCTAATAATTTTCTTGGTGAACTTTTTATACCACAATCTCTTAATGCTCCGCAAGCATCATGATATGTTGCGATTGCATTCAATTCTGCACCAATAGCTTCTACTTTTAAGACATCTACTAAAAATTCTGTAAATTCAAACGAACGTTTTGTAATCGCTTTCGCATCATTGTGACAAGAGGTATTATCAAATATTTTTTCGAAGCAACCACGCACATATCCAATACATGAACCGGAAGGAGACACAATAATTTCATCACCGGAAAAATCATGAATAAACTTTTCACTCACTGCTTTTGCTTCTTTCATATAACCTGCGTTATAGGCAGGCTGTCCGCAACATGTTTGATTTGGATTATAAGAAACATGACAGTCAAGTTTTTCTAAAATCTTTACCATATGCATCCCTACTTCAGGATATAACTGATCGACAAAACAAGGAATAAATATTTGTACATTCATGATTTAGTGTTTTAATGAATTTTTCAATACCATCATTTTCACTGCGGCAATCGCTGATTCTTCTCCTTTGTGTCCATGCTTACCACCCAATCTGTCCAACGCCTGTGATTCATTATTGACAGTGAGTACTCCAAAAATAACCGGACTGTTTAAGGTTAGGTTTAATTGTGTAATACCTGCAACCACAGATTGACAAACATAATCGAAATGCGGTGTTTCACCACGAATCACACAACCTAATGCAATGTAAGCATCAGCTGGTTTATGCGTATGATATTGCGAAATAGCAAAAGGAATTTCGATGGCACCCGGTACCTGTATTTCATGAACCGTAATTTGAGGAAATTCAGCAAGAATTTTCTTCGCCCCGCTTAACAGTTCAGCGATGATTTCTGTATTCCATTCGGTATAAACTAAAACAACCTGCGAACTTGAAATTTGCAGGTTGCTATATTGTAAAAGAATTGAATTTTCTTGTGAGGAAGCCATTGATTAAGGATTGTAATCACCTAAGCGGGCCAATGATTTTGCCATGCCATTTGCTTGCGGGCTATTTGGAAATTCATCCATAATTCTGCGGTACATTTTAATGGCTTCATCATTTTTTTTGTTCAGCTCATAGGCAACACCCGCTCTTTCGAGATACAAGGGAGTCAGCATCATATTATCTTTATCACTTGCAGCCTCTAAATATTCTTTGATGGCGTCATCCGTTTTTCCCAATTCCATTAAGGCATCGCCTAAAGCACCTTTAGCAACATTGGTTACCATGGTTCCTTTGCCATCAAATTCGCGCAATTGTTTTTCTGCATTTTTATAATCCCCTTTTTTAAGATAACAAACACCGGCATAATAATGCGCTAAATTCGCAGCAGGTGTACCACTATATTTATCAATGATTTTTAAAAACCCAACATTATTACCATCACCTTCCAACGCCCAATTTAATGAGTCCATACCGAAATATGTTTGTGCTCTGAAAATAGCATCATTTGCTTTATCGATACGAGGGCCTTTATAAAAACGTGTATAAGCAACAATTCCAACAACAACAGCCAATATTCCGATCAACACATTATTAATCATCTTTTTATTGGTCTCATACCACGACTCTACGCTTTGTAGTTTCTTAATACCTGAGGCTTCAATCTCATCTTCTTTTGTTATACCTGTACCGGCCATCACATTACGGGGTGCGGTATATTTATCCATTTTTGCCATACTGAAATTATTTTTTAAAAGTAGTTTTTAACAAACGTGGGCAAAAGTAATAAAAAACTTTTATTATTCACTTGATTCGTCATAAAAAATAAGGCCTGCTTACGAGCTGCTATTATGTTATTTGTAAAAACGACATCCTGCGTGAGGGATAGGAGTGAAAAGCCCGGCCCCCTGACGCTTTGGTCTGGGGGAGGACTTGCAACCCTGATAGAGGCATCAGGATAAACTCCTAGCCCGACCCTGAAGCAATCCGATTGGCAAATTCTTAAAACTTTAATCGATCGAAACATCCTATTTGCCAACAGGATGCTCTGGAGGCACGCCCATATCTAGCAAAAGATTTCCTATATCAAACACACGTTAAAATTTCATCAACTTATGCGAAATGACTTCATTGTCTGAAATACATTTTACAATATAGGTTCCTTTTGCGAGTGAATTCAACGGCATTATCTCACTATGTGAACCGCTTGCTTGCTTTTTGAAATGAAATTGTGCGACTGTTTTCCCTTCGAGGTTGGTGATCAAAATATCAACATCACTTACTTTGTTTAAAGTATATTGCAAGGTACTGTTATCTGTGGTTGGATTAGGATAAAGGGATACAGCTGATTGGTTGTTGATATCATTAAAGCCCAATGGATCTTGTCCCCAAAATGTGATGGCTGTAGGCGTGTAATTGGTTCCGATGACATTTCCTGTTACCTGAAAGACCGGTATTTTTTTTGTTTTGCCCAACCATTTGTACTCGATTATATTAGACGGAATACCCAATGGGAAAAGCGCCGTGATGATGGAATCGATACGTTGAATGGAAGACTTTACCCGCAATACATCGAAGGTTCCTGCCGGTGTAGTAATACTTCCCCAACCATCAACTTCATTCACTCTTTTTTGATTTCGTTTAATCGTGGCGAGGGCTGTTCCTGTTGGAGGAATGGTCACAGAAAAACCCGAGACAGAACTGTCGGTGTCTCCGAATGTAATTGGAAATTTATACAAGACATCAGGCGAAGAATAAATAGCAGGCAAAGGAAATGTGATACCGGTGTAGGTGATATTTGCGCCCATTCCTTTTATTTCTAATCGGCTGTTGCTACTCGAGTAGTTATAATATTCATACGCATCTGACACAGGCAAACCTGCAACTCCGATATTTCCTAAAAGTGGCTGTGCATAATCGCTTCCTAAAAACAGTAATTGAAATGCAATGGGTGAGGCAGACATGGGTACAAAATTTTGATAGGCTATTGTCCCGTTTTTTAATGGCAACGTATTCCATGTGGTATTTGCGCCGGTCAATGTTGTGTTGACAGTATTGGTTGCAATGGGTAAGTTGGTAAATAAAACAGAGTCGGGCAATCCGCAGGCAGCGGCTGAAGGACAAGGAAAATCGGCCCGACTTAATGTAATCGGCGTTTGACTAAATGCGGTAAACGATACGAGGCAAAAAAGTAGTGATGTAATCTTTTTCATATGAAGCGAAATTTTATTAGGAACAAATATAGGGATTATTGGAAATATGAAGAAGGTTATTTTTGGTCAATGAGGCAAAAGGAGCAAGGTGCTAGGCGATGAGCGAGAAGCGATGAGCAAGAGACTACAAAACTGAGGTCAGGTCTTTGCTGATGCGCTTCATCAACAACTACACTTCACTTTTCAAAATCAAGGGCATCTCTAAAAAAAACCATCTACTTCGTTACTCCAATTTTTAAATTCTTCATTTACAATAGTAAACTGCAGAGTTCAGAAATCCGAAAGCCTCGTATATAAGATTTTTAGAGATCCCTTCAATTCATTT